>JAZSJR010000041.1:0-7115 GCA_045534415.1 Clostridia bacterium | reverse complement strand
ACAGAACGACATGGCTACGTTCCGCCTTTCTTTTACTGTATCAACTCCTTCTTCACCAACTGGTGTTGCTGTTTCAACTGCTGGTGCTTCTTCTGGAGCAACTGTTTCTTCAACTGTTTCAGGTACTTCTAAAACGTCTTCTTTTACAGTTACCATATTAGTTTCAATTCTTGCACCTACTTTTTCTTTAGTCTTAGCAGCCTTACCTACTCTATCTCTTAAATAGAACAGTCTAGCTCTTCTTACTTTACCCAGTCTAACAACCTCGATTTTTGCAATCTTGGGGGAGTTTACAGGGAAAGTTCTTTCTACGCCGATACCGTAGGAAATACGTCTAACAGTAAAAGTCTGCTGAATGCCGCCATTCTGAACTTTAATAACAGTACCTTCAAAAACCTGAATTCTTTCTCTGTTACCTTCTTTTACCTTAACGTGAACCTTAACGGTGCTACCGATTTCCAGTTTCGGCAGGTCAGTTCTGATCTGATCCTGAGTTAATGCTTTAATAACGTCCATTAGTTTGTCCTCCTCTCTGTGCGAAACGTTCATACCTGAACAAGCAGGCAGCGGACCGCTCTTTCTTCTTGCACATTCGCCAATTAATTATACAATATTTTTCTTCAAAAAACAAGTATTTTTTTCCTAATTGTTAAATTACATCCGTTTGATTGTTTGTTTAACGTGATTTTGGCAAAAAACAGGGTGTAGCACGCACTACACCCCATAAAATTATTCACCTACAGGAAACAATGCCTCTGCAAATTCTTGCGGATTAAAGGGACGCAAGTCGTTCATCTGTTCACCAACACCAATGAATTTAACACCAATTCCCTGCTCTCGGGAAAGGGGCAAAATCACGCCGCCCTTTGCCGTTCCGTCCAGCTTGGTTAAAATCACACCGGTAATCCCTGCTGCCTGGGCAAATTCACGAGTCTGCACCAAAGCGTTCTGACCGGTAGAGGCATCCAAAACAAGTAAAACCTCGCCTTTGGCACCATTGGTTTCCCGCTCAATGACACGAGCAGTTTTCTTTAATTCTTCCATTAAATTTTTCTTATTATGCAGGCGTCCTGCCGTATCGCAAATAACAACATCCGCATTTCGAGCTTTTGCTGCCTGAATACTGTCAAACACAACGGCTGATGGGTCTGAGCCTTCCTGATGCTTCACAATTTCAACCCCGGCACGCTCTGCCCAAATTTCAAGCTGGTCAATAGCCGCAGCACGGAAAGTATCTGCTGCAGCCAGAATAACTTTCTTACCCTGACTTTTATAATAATGTGCCAGTTTACCAATGGATGTTGTCTTACCCACACCGTTAACACCAATGACCATAATCACAGCCGGACTTGCATCAAGGTGCATTTTGCTATCTTGAGCAGATAAAATTTCTTCTACAATTTCACGGAGAACTCCCTTAAGCTCCATAGCCTCTGTAATGCCACGGCTTTTGGCACGCTCTTTTAATAGAGAAATGATGTACATAGAGGTATCTGCACCAATATCAGACATAATCAGTGCTTCTTCTAATTCTTCATATAAATCATCATCCACTTTACCCAAAGAAACCAACACAGCATCCACTTTATCAGAAATTGCTGCTCTTGTTTTGCCAAGACCTTCTTTTAATCGGGCAAAGAAACTCTTTTTCTCTTCCTGTTCTTCTGCAGGCTCTTCTGCCGCAAGCTCATTTTCATCCTGAAATACTTCAGTTTCGATTTCTGTTGCTTCTTCCTGCTCTATCACCTTGTCAATCAGTTCCTCTGCAACTGACGATTGTTCTTCCTCGGCTTCTGACATCGCCATAACGTTATCGACTATTTTTTCAAAATCAGGAACTGACTGTTGTTTCTTTTTAAAAAACTTTTCAAACATAGATTTTCCAACTCCAATGCCCTACAGTATAAAATCAATGAAGAATTTCCCGCTCGGTTTCGTGCTTCTTTTCACGAACCATCAGGCTCATAACAGCTTCTTTCGGGTCTTTACCTTCAAACAAAACGCCATAAGCCTGCTCTACAATCGGCATTTCAACGCCCACTTTTTTAGCAAGCAAATAGGCTGCCTTTGTGGTATAAAAACCCTCTACAACCATTTTTACTTCTTCTACTGCAGCCTCAGGACTCTTGCCCTGGCCAATCAGAATACCCGCGCGTCTGTTACGTGAATGCATACTGGTGCAGGTTACAATCAAATCGCCCATACCGGCAAGACCAAGAAATGTCATGGCATCTGCACCCATTGCAACGCCCAAACGGGTAATTTCTGCCATACCACGGGTCATGAGTGCTGCCTTTGCATTATCACCTAATCCAAGTCCATCTGCAACGCCGGCACAAAGAGCAATAACGTTTTTCAGTGCGCCGCCAAGCTCAACACCGACCATATCCTGCCCTGTATAAACACGGAATGTGTCACGCATGAAAACATCCTGCAAATATTGAGAAACCATAATGTCTTTTGATGCTATCACGTTAGTTGTGGGCAGTTCTCTGCCAACTTCTTCTGCGTGAGAGGGGCCAGACATAACGGCAATCTTTGCCTGAGGAATAGCCTCAGACACCACTTCTGACAAGCGCTTTTGGGTTTCCTGTTCCAATCCTTTTGACGCTGTAACAACAATTGTTCCGGCTTTAACAAAAGGTGAAAGCTGTTCTGCTGTCTTTAAAATTGCCTGAGAAGGTGTAACCATAACAATGATTTCCGCACCCTCTGCTGCCTCTGCTAAAGATGTTGTATAACGCAGGGTATCCGGCAAAGTAACGCCGGGTAAAAACCGCTTATTCTCTTTATCACGCATGAGAGCTTCTGCTTCTTCTTGAAGATAGGACCACAGAACCACCTGATGACCATTTTTAGCAAGCAACGTAGCAATAGCTGTGCCCCAGCCGCCTGAACCAATAACTGCTATTTGTTTCATTGTTCTCTACTCCTTCTTCTCTTTTTTAGCACCTATTTTTGACTCTGTACCTGACCGCAAACGACTGATGTTGGCTCTATGACGGTAAACCGCCAAAAGCGCCATTAAGACGGACAAAAGAATGTATGTCCCTGTTGTTGCATTGGGACGGCCAATATTTAATGCCACAACAAAAATAGGATATAAAATTGAACTGATGACTGACGCTAAGGATACATACCGGGTTGACAGCATCACCAAAAGGAAGACCACAATGAGCATAATGGCAATGCGATAGTCAAGTATCATAATAACGCCCCAGGACGCTAAAATTCCTTTGCCACCTTTAAATTTAAAATATAGAGGAAAGTTATGCCCCAAAACCGCACCAAAGCCAGCTAAATACTGCGCGAGCTGAGCAACTTCAACCAGTTCAGGATATAACACACCTGCAACATAGCGCGCAAGTACAACTGACACAATTGCCTTAAGCAAATCAAACACAAACACAAAAGCGGCTGCTTTTTTACCGAAAACACGAAGAGTGTTGGTCATACCGGCGTTTTTACTGCCGGCATTACGAATGTCTGACCCTTTCATCTTTCCAAAAATGATAGAAGCATTAAAGCTTCCAAATAAGTATCCGCCTAAAAGACATGCAAATAAAAATACGATTTTCATTGTCTCACCTCAAAAAGAACAACATTATCTGTTTACTCAGAATCGCCACGTTCACGCAGAATAAAGCGAACCGGCGTTCCCTCCAGTCCAAACACACCTCTGATTTGATTTTCCAAATAACGCACATAAGAAAAATGTGCAAGCTGTCTGTTATTCACAAACAACACAAAGGTCGGTGGTGCTGTTGATGCCTGGGTAATATAGTAAATCTTCAACCGCTTACCCTTATCAGAGGGCGGCTGAACACGCATGGTTGCTTCGTTTAAAACGTCATTTAAAGCACCGGTTCTGATGCGCATAGTGTTCTGCTCACGCACAAAATTAATCAGTTCAAACAATCTGTCAAGCCGCTGTCCGGTTAAGGCTGAAATAAACACCACCGGCGCATAAAGCATAAAGGATAATCCCTCTGCCACCTGCTTGCGGAACGCATCCATTGTTTTCCCATCTTTTTCAATCAAATCCCACTTATTAACAGCAATCACACAGGCTTTTCCCTGCTCATGGGCATATCCGGCAATTTTAGTATCCTGCTCGGTAACACCCTCCTGAGCGTCAATCATAATGACGCAAACATCGGCTCTGTCAACGGCTGTCAAGGAGCGGATAACACTGTAATGCTCAATGCCCTCTTCCACCTTACTGCGTTTTCTCATGCCGGCAGTATCAATAAAGGTATATTCTCTGTCACCACGGGTAACCTTAGCATCAATTGCATCTCGGGTGGTGCCAGCAATGTTGCTGACAATCACACGGTCTTCACCCAGAATCTTATTAATCAAAGAAGACTTACCTACATTCGGCTTGCCGATTAAAGCAACCTTTAAAGTATCATCATCTTCCTCACCATCTGCATCTGCATCCGGGAACAAGGAAACGATTTCATCCAAAAGGTCACCCACACCCAACCCGTGAATAGAAGAAACCGGAATCGGGTCACCAAGACCTAAATTATAAAATTCATATAATTCCATTGGCGGATTACCAATGTTATCTACCTTATTCACCGCCAACAAAACAGGCTTACCGGATTTTTGCAACATAGCTGCAACTTCGGCATCTGCTGCTACTAAACCATCGTGAACACAGGTCATAAGCACCAGCACATCTGCCTGAGAAATAGCAAGTTCTGCCTGGCGACGCATATTAGAGACAATAACATCATCCCCTGGCTCAATACCGCCGGTGTCAATCAGCATAAACTCTCTGCTGTTCCACTCAGACTCCATATAAATTCTGTCCCGGGTCACACCCGGTGTATCATCTACAATGGATATTCTTGACCCTACAATTTTATTAAATAATGTTGATTTTCCTACGTTCGGTCTGCCAACAATGGCAACGATAGGCTTTTTCATAATCAGTTTCCTTTCTGATTTCTGTCTTAAAATTCACTGTCAGAGCCGTCATATATCCCTAAAAGGCTCTGCAGAAATTCATAGCCGTCATTTTTATTTGCAACCAAGGTAACCCCAAGGGCACGCTCTACATCCGAGACAGTTACATCATCTAAAAAAATCGGCTCGTCTGCTTTTAACATGGAAGCGGTAATAAGCAGACGGTCAATTTTTTTTCCTTTAAGCGCGTCAATCAGCTCACTGCCGCCAATTAAGCCGGCAACTGTAACCTCACCGCCAAACAGTTGATTCTTAACCTCCACAACTGACACATCAAGGGCAGGATATTTCTCCTTTGTAAGTCCCACAAGCCGCTTTATAAAAGGATATGCCAAGGTACCGGTTGCAATGATAGTCTTCCCATTATAGGAAAGAGAATATTCTTCCTGTAAGGCATCTAAAAATTCTGCCTCCATACTAGCTTCCATGCCGACGCCGTTTTCAATCTGCGGAAAGTCTTCATAGGCTTCTGCAGGTGGCATAGGCAGTTCTGCCAGTAAATAAAACTCATCGCTTGCATAAACAAAGCGAGAACCAAACCTCTCTAAAAATTGTTCCTGCAGCGTTTCAATCTGCGTCACTACCTCTTTTGCATCTTCCTTAGTAAAGGGCTCTAAGGGATAAAGGCCCTCACGGTAACGTGTAAGTCCCACAGGTACCACAGAAACGCTGACAGCCATAGGGTGAAAGGCAGCTAAATCCAAAAGACTTTTGGTAAGCACCTCTTTATCATTAATCCCCTTGCAAAGAACAATTTGCATATTCATCTGAATATCGCCATCATACAGCTTTTGCATGTAACCCATCAAACGGTCTGCATGGCGGTTATTCAGCATTTTCTTACGCAATTTCATATCGGTTGTGTGCACGGAAATATTCACCGGTGACACACGGTATTCTATCAGACGGTCAACATCCTTTTCGGTCATATTTGTCATTGTGACATAGTTGCCATAAAGAAAAGACAGTCTGGAATCATCATCTTTAAAATATAAGGTATCTCTAAGACCCGGTGGCAGTTGGTCAATAAAACAGAAAACGCAACGATTAGCACAGCTTTTTGCAGGGTCAAAAAGCATTCCTGCAAAGCAGATGCCCAAGTCTTCCATATCCTCATTTTCAATTTCAAATTCAATTATTTCGCCGTTGGCTTTTTGCACCTGCATAATAATCTCAGAGCTTGACGCCAAAAACTGATAATCTAAAAAGTCCGCAATACGACGACCGTTAATCTTGCAGATAATATCGCCGGACTCTATACCCAGTTCCTCTGCAATGCTCCCCGGCACAACCATTTCCACAACAGCACGATATTGCAAACCATACACCTCCAGCCTTGTTACCTTAAAAAATCTAACCTTACAAAAATAGAGAAGACGAACCGCCTTCTCTATTTTTTAGCAAAATCGAATTATTCAGCCTTGGCGATTACTTCCTTGCCCTTGTAGTATCCGCAGGCTTTGCAGACTCTGTGGGGCATGATAAACTCACCGCAGCGGGGGCAAGTGATGATGCCCGGAACCGCCAGCTTCCAGTTAGCTCTTCTCTGATCACGTTTTGCTTTTGAGGTTCTTCTCTTAGGTACTGCCATGTGCTACACCTCCTATTTTAGTCAGGCCCCGGGGTAATGCTCCAAAGGCCAAAAGTAACGTATGTTTTATTGCAAGAGATCAGCCAAGCCGGCCATACGCGGGTCAATCGTATCTTCCTTGCAATCACAGGGATTTTCGTTCAGATCTGCTCCGCATTGCGGGCACAAGCCCTTGCAATCCGGCTTGCAGAGGTATTTCGGTTCCAGTGTGAGAAAAATCTCGGGCCACAAAACGGCATCCATATCAAGACTGGTGCCGCAAAGCAAAACCCTCTCCTCGCTTTCGGTTGCCTTGCCGTCGCAATCCGTCAAGGTTTCCCGAACCGAAACACTGAAATTCTGGCGGGTTTCTTTTGCACAACGGGCACAAGGAACGCAAAATGTTCCTTCTGCACTGACCGTCAACTCCAAAACGCCTCCGATGTTTGCAACAACACCGGAAAATCGGGCGCCCTCACCAAAATCGTATTCCGAGTTCTGGTACAACTCCGGCACATCCAAAAGGCCGACCAACTGCATTTTAGGATCAGCAGTTTTCAGAATTGAC
>JAZSJR010000100.1:0-8327 GCA_045534415.1 Clostridia bacterium | reverse complement strand
TGCTAAAGCTTGTTATCTTCCCCCGGTAAAACCGGGGGATTATTTCCACGCCTAAAGGCACCATACAAAAAGAGGCTGTAAAAACTATTTTACAGCCTCTTTTTATTATTTCCGCATATTTTCCTGATGCTCCGCAAAAGTCTTGGCAAAACGGTGTTTTCCAGTTGAATCTAATACAAAGAATAAATAATCGGTTTTCTCCGGGTAAAGTGCCGCTTCAATAGCTTCTTTTCCAGGTGAAGCTATAGGACCTAAGGGAAGACCCGGATTTTCATAGGTGTTATAGGGGGAATTGATTTTCGTATCTGCAACAGAGAGAACAGGTTTTCTCTCTTTTAAAATATACTGCACCGTGGCACAAGACTCAAGGTAAGGATATTGCTGGCTCTTTAAACGGTTGTGAAAAACACCTGAAACCAAAGCTCTGTCTGCATCTCCCTGGGCCTCCCGCTCGATAACAGAGGCAAGGGTAACGACTTCATCATCGGTCATACCCAGTTCCTTGGCACGTTTTTGGTAATCCTCAGTATAAATTTCATAAAAGCGGGCAAGCATTTTTCCTACAATTGCTTCTTCTGTTTCCCCCAGCATAAACTGGTAGGTATCCGGAAACAGATATCCCTCCAGCCGGTTTTCTCTTTTGGGGATATTCTGCAAAAAGGCATACTCAAAGCTTCCGTTTTCTACCACATCAAAAAAACGTGTTCTGTCAATGAGTCCTGCTTCTTCCAGCCTGTCCGCTATCTGCCTGAGTTCATACCCTTCCGGTATGGTCAGGGTCACGATTTGGGACTTAGGTGTTTGGGTCAGTATATCAAACAATGCAGGGTATCCGGCATTTTTCTGCACCGAAAAAGTTCCCGGATGATACTTACCGTCGTATCCACCTAGTTTTGAGAATACGCGAAACCAAAAAGGCTTTTTAATAACCCCCGAATCCTCCAGCATATCCGCTATTTGCACTGTTCCGCTTCCGGCAGCAATTGTCACCTCACAAGGTTCACCCTTGCCCCCGCAGTAATCTGCAAGCACAGAAAAGCCACAAATGAAAATCACTGCACAGAGAACAATTAAAGCAATGATGCCTATCTTTTTCTGCTTATTTGTCATTTGCATAAAAACTCCACCAACCTAAAGTCAAAGCTTTAAATTCGGCACCGCATTTAAGGTGCTATCAGCAAAAATCTGCTTTTCATATAAATGATAACCTGCGCAGCCTATCATTGCCGCATTATCGGTACATAAAATCAGTGGCGGATAATATAACTGATAGCCCTCTTTTTGCGCCGCAGCATCAAAGCTTCTGCGCAGGGCACCATTGGCACTCACGCCGCCTGCCAAGGTAACCACCTTGCAACCTTTCGCCTTTGCTGCCGCCATGGTATGTTCTGTTAACGCATCCACCACGGCGCGCTGGAATGATGCTGCAAGATCCGCCTTGTTAATTTCTGTACCACGCTGTTCTTCCCTGTGAATGTAGTTAATCACCGCCGTTTTAACACCGCTGAAGCTGAAATCATATGAGTCTTCACCAAAGGTAACCCGAGGGAACGGAACAGCCTCGCTGTTTCCCTCTTCAGCCAGTTTCTCAAGCTTCGGTCCACCGGGGTAACCAAGCCCCAGCACACGGGCAATTTTATCAAAGGCCTCCCCGGCCGCATCGTCACGAGTTCTGCCCAGAATTTCAAACTCAGTATAGTCTTTCACATACACAATATGGCTATGCCCACCGGATGCCACCAAGCAAACAAAAGGTGGCTCAAGTTCAGGATGAGCAATGTAGTTTGCTGCAATGTGCCCATGAATATGATTCACGCCAATTAAGGGTAAATTTCTGGCTGAGGCAATAGCCTTTGCCGCTGAAACACCAGTGAGGAGCGCACCCACAAGACCGGGACCATAGGTCACCGCAATGGCACACAAGTCATCGAAACCGCACCCGGCCTCAAGCAGAGCTTTATCAATCACACCCGGCAGATTGAGCACATGATTACGTGAAGCAATCTCCGGCACAACACCGCCATAGCGCTCGTGAATGGGAATTTGAGATGATATAACATTGGATAAAACCGTTCTGCCATCCTTAAGAACAGCAGCAGCCGTCTCATCGCAGGAAGACTCGATTGCTAATAATAATTGACTCAATTGTTTTCCTCTCCTTTTCCCACTTCATCATTGATATTAAGCGTCATCAACAAGGCATCCTCTTTGCCCTCGTAATAATTCCGTCTGAGACCAACCTGATAAAATCCAAAGCTTTTATATAAGTTAATGGCAGAATGGTTACTGGCCCGCACCTCAAGGGTTAAAAAGCTAAGTTCTTCCCTTTTGGCAATATTAATAAATGTTCCAATCAGACCTTTGGCAAGACCCTGCCTGCGATGGTCAGGATGCACCGCCACATTGGTGATTTGCCCCTCATCTGCCACAAGCCACATGCCCATATATGCCACCGGCTTTTCCTCGTGCAAAATCACCCGATAAACCGCCGCAGAATTTGAAAGTTCACCTAAAAACATATTCTCTGACCAAGGTACAGAAAAACATAGTTTTTCAAGTTCAGCCAGGTCTGAAATCATCTCTTTTGTTAAGGCAACTGTCTGATATTCCATATCTGTCTCCTTACAAGCGCTCCACCATAACTGTAATATCGTCCGAAAGCACCTGTCCGCCGGATGCCTTGAGCATTCTGTTCATCAGTGCCGGTACAATTCCGTCATCATCCACAGGCAACTCGGCAAAAATCACCTCTGCACCCTGCTCATCCATCTGCCTGAGAGCATCAAACAAACTATTGGCATAGGCTTTGGCGCTGGTGCCGCAATCAATCAACACATCGACTTCATAATGCTTTGCACCACAACATAAAACTCCGGTTTTTTTGCCCATTTTGCGGGATTCTTCCAGTTTTTCAACTAATTTGTCCTCATGACCAGGCTCAACCAGATATAACTGGCCGGCGGGCGCATAGTGCCGATATTTCATTCCCTGACTTTTAGGAATCTCACGGCTGTCTTTGAGAGCCGGCTCATACGCCACTTCACCTAAAACCGCCTTAAGTTCTTCCAAGCTGACACCACCGGGACGCAAAATTTGCGGCACATCCCCTGTCATATCTAAAACCGTTGATTCAAGACCAACCTCACAAGCGCCGCCATCAATAATATAATCCACCCGCCCGGTTAAATCGTGAATCACGTGAGAAGCTCTGGTAGTGCTGGGGCAACCGGATAAATTCGCACTGGGTGCCGCCACAGGAACGCCGCTCTTTTCAATTAAGGCAAGTGCCACCGGATGGGAGGGCATCCGCACACCCACAGTAGACAAACCTGCCGTGACCGTGGTGGAAATGTTCTCTAACTTTTCCAAAATAATGGTGAGAGGTCCCGGCCAAAAAGCATCCATTAACTTTTCTGCGGCTGCCGGAATTTTTGAAACAACCTGCGTAAGCATTGTTTTATCGCTAATATGTACAATTAAAGGATTATCCTGGGGACGACCTTTGGCAACAAAAATATTTGCTACCGCTTCAGGATTCAGGGCACTTGCCCCAAGCCCATAAACCGTTTCTGTTGGAAACGCTACCAAGCCACCACGGGCTAAGCTCTCTGCCGCTTCATCTAAAACCGAAAAATCCTTTTCTACCTGAATTACTTTCGTCATTTTCTCACCTGTTTATCACATTAAAATAGATACCAAATGACAGGCAACCGCTTTTAGCGACTGCCTGCCACCTTTACATACTTAACACTCGTTCCATTTTCATGATATCCTTTTTGAAGGATTTTTCCATTTTTAAACCCTCGGAGATATCATAATCTACAATTTCATCATTCTTTACTGCAACAATGCGGTTTCCAATGCCCCGGTGCAGCAGTTTAACGGCGTGAACGCCCATACGGCTTGCCAGCATTCTGTCATTAACCGTGGGACTACCGCCACGCTGAATGTGACCCAAAACAGTAGCACGGGTTTCAATGCCGGTAATCATTTCAATGCATTTTGCCATTTCTACGCTACCGCCAACACCCTCTGCCACAACAATCAGGTTGTTTTCTTTGCCGCGTTTTTTATTTTCCAAAATCGGCTGAATAATGTCCTTTTGAAAATCATAAGGCTGCTCAGGAATAATGGCAGCTTCCGCACCGCAGGCAATGGCAACATAAGCTGCAATGTAACCTGCACCACGACCCATAACTTCAATAATAGAACAACGCTCGTGAGATTGAGCTGTATCTCTGATTTTATCAATAGCATCTTTAACCGTGTTTAGTGCCGTATCAAAACCAATGGTATAATCGGTACAGCCAATGTCATTATCAATGGTGCCAGGAATACCAACGGTAGGGAGACCTGCTTCTGATAAATCTTTGGCACCACGGAAAGAGCCGTCACCACCAATGACCACAACGCCCTCAATGCCTGCTTTTTTTGCAACTTCTACAGCCTGCATAATGCCTTCTTCCTTACGAAATTCAGGACATCTAGACGATTGCAGAATCGTACCGCCACGATGCAGAATGTTAGAAACACTGCGGGCATTCATTTCTTCAAAGAGGCCTTGCATTAAGCCTGAGTATCCTTTGCGGATACCAAAAACCTCCATATCTTTTGAAAGTGCGGTTCTCACAACGGCACGAACAGCTGAGTTCATACCCGGTGCATCGCCACCGCTGGTTAAAACACCAATTCGTTTCATAAATGCCCTCCTTTTCTCCCTAAGGGTTCATTACATTGCTTTTTCAATAATCACTTCGTGCGCTTCTGAAAGCTCAGCTTCCGGCACTAAAATTTCATAACAGCCAAATTGACCATTACCGCTTTGGTTTACGCTGCGGATTTTAACCGGCAAACCCGCCTCCTGAAGAAGCGCTTTAATTCTCTCTGCCGATTCTTTGCTTTGTGTTACATAGGCTACCATCCACATACGAAACCCTCCTTTAAATGTTACCTGAAAACAGAAAATTATACATTAGTTGTTATCTCTTGTCTTAACCTTTTCCAAAATCATGGCCAGGAACTCTTCCTTAGTCATAGCGCCCAGATCCGCCTGTTTTCGACCACGAACAGAAACTGTTCCCTCTTCACATTCCTTACCGCCGATAATGAGCATAAAGGGGGTTTTATCCATCTGTGCTTCACGAATCTTATAACCGATTTTTTCGTTACGGTTATCCACTTCAACGCGGATGCCATTTTCCATCAGTAAATCCCGTACCTCGTAGGCATAGTCATGATGTGCATCAGCAATAGGCAGAATTTTAACCTGTGTGGGTGCAAGCCATGTGGGCAGTGCACCTGCATATTTTTCTAACAGCAGTGCCAGGGTTCTTTCGTAGCAACCAATAGAGGTTCTGTGAATAACGTAAGGATATTTCTTAGAACCGTCTTTATCCACATATTCCATTCCAAAACGTTCTGCCAGCTGGAAGTCAATCTGAACAGTAACCAAAGTATCTTCCTTGCCGTGAACATTCTTAATCTGAATATCAAGTTTCGGACCATAGAAAGCTGCTTCGCCCTCTTCTTCGGTGTAGTCAATCTTCAGGTCATCCAAAATTTCTTTCATACGAGCCTGGACATTTTCCCATTCCTCAGCAGAACCGATGTATTTTTCCTTATTGTTGGGATCCCACTTGGAGAATCTGTAGGAAACATCATCACCCAGACCAAGAGTTGTGAGCATAAACTTCGCAAGCTCAACACACTGAGCAAATTCAGCCTCAAGCTGATCCGGTGTACAAGCTAAGTGACCTTCTGAAATGGTGAACTGACGCACACGGATTAAGCCGTGCATTTCACCGGACGCTTCGTTACGGAACAAGGTTGATGTTTCCGCATAACGCAGGGGCAGGTCACGGTAAGAACGCATATCGGTAAGATATGCCTGGAACTGGAACGGACAGGTCATTGGACGCAGAGCAAATACTTCACCCTCAGCATCCGGGTCGCCCATAATGAACATACCGTCACGGTAATGATCCCAGTGACCGGAAATTTTATATAAATCTCTCTTTGCCATAAAGGGTGTTTTAGTTAAGAGGTAACCTCTCTTCTGCTCTTCGTCTTCAACAAAGCGCTGCATTAACTGAATAACCCGGGCACCCTTGGGAAGCAGGATAGGAAGACCCTGACCGATGAGCTCTGATGTTGTAAAATAGCCCAATTCACGACCGATTTTGTTATGGTCACGCTTTTTTGCGTCTTCAACAGCAGCCAAATATTCTTCAAGTTCAGTCTTTTTGGGGAACGCTGTGCCGTAAATACGTTGCAGCATTTTGTTTTTCTCGTTACCACGCCAGTAAGCACCGGCAACCTGTGTTAATGCAATGGCTTTAATTTTACCGGTAGACATAAGGTGGGGTCCGGCACAAAGGTCGGTAAAGTCGCCCTGACGATAGAAGGAGATTTCTTCACCCTCCGGCAAATCTTCAACCAGTTCCTTTTTGTAGGGTTCGCCGGCTTCTTCAAAGTATTTGATAGCATCTTCACGGCTCATTGTAAAACGCTCAATTTTAGCATCTTCCTTTACAATTTTAGCCATTTCAGCTTCAATATCTTTTAAAATTTCAGCTGTGAAAGATACATCACAATCAAAATCATAATAAAAACCATTTTCAATAGCAGGACCAATGGCAAGCTTTGCCTGGGGATATAACCGTTTAACAGCCTGCGCCAAAACGTGAGAAGCGGTATGACGGAAGGTGTCACGACCTTTCTGATCATTAAATGTCAGAAAGTTAACGGCTGCATCCTGATTAATAGTTCGGGTTAAGTCTGTCACTGTACCATCAACCTCAGCTGACAGTGCCATACGCTGCAATCCGCCACTAATGTCGCCTGCCAGGTCGTATAAGGTTTTTTCTGCCTCAACGTTCATCTGGCTGCCATCCTTTAAACTTACTTTAAACATATACTACTCCTCCAATTTAAACTCCGCTGTTACATCCTTGGCGCCGCCTCCAGCATAATCAAAAGCGAAAATGCGTTCACCAATAGGAACAAAACGGATTTTTTTATATAGTGAGACCGGTTTTTCACCGGCATAATCTACAAAATAAAGTTTTACGCGCTCCGGTTTCTTTAAAAATTCAAAGGCGGCTGACTTCAACCCATCCCCGGATTGCATAAAAGAAAGTGAATCTCTGTGCCCCAGACAATAATCATAAATCAAGTGATGGATAATTTCTGCATCACTGAACTTATCTGTAGCAAAACGGTATAAGTCTTCATACGCTGATTTCTGACTTTTTGCTGACAAATCACCCTGCAAAAAGTCTGCCATTTCCGAAAAGAAATCAAATTCTCTTCCGGGATAATATGTATCCAGCACATAAGACATTGTTTCAGAAAATGCACCACTGTTATAATATCGCTCCAGCATCTCTTCCACTTGCTTTAAATATAAAAGCTCAGCGTAGCTCATTTTATCGCTATGCACCACCTCATAGGGTGGAAAGCTTTGAAATTCACTGCCGGGTGCTTCCAGTGTTGCTCCCCCAAGTTTTTTCAAGAATCCAAGCTGCAAGTCATCAGGTCTGAGTGCTATCACATCATGAAAAGACCGAATGAATCCATCCAAATCCTCACCAGGGAGACCTGCAATCAAATCTAAATGCAAGTGCATATTCTTACTTTTAGAAAGTGCCTCTGTGACCTCTAAAAGCCGCTGGTGTTTTGGGACACGGTTAATTGCCTTTAACGTGTCAGGTTGTGTGCTCTGCACACCTATTTCAAGCTGAAACATACCATGAGGCGCTTCCTGCAAACTTTTAACGAGCGCCTCCGTCATGCTTTCAGCACGAATTTCAAAATGATAAGTCGTTTTTCCACCCCGCGCTTTAATGGCCTCAATAATCCTGAGTGCACGGTCAGAATCTGCATTAAAAGTGCGGTCTACAAGTTTTACTAAAGGAACGCCCTGCGCCTCAAAAAAAGCAAGGTCCCGATTCACACGCTCCACCGGCAAAAACCGCAAACTGCCGGCTGCACCCGATAAGCAAAACGCACATCGGTAGGGACAACCCCGGGATGTTTCATAATACACAATCCGGTTTTTAAGTGCCTGCATATCTTCCGCATCATAGGGGAAAGGAAGCTCGTTTAAGTCTGTTTCCCTGGAAGGCACATGACTTTCTTTTACGCATCCATTCTCACGGTATACAAGACCGGGAACAGATGAAAAATCGCAGGATTCCAGGCTATCGGCAAAGGGAGAAATTGCATTCTCCCCTTCGCCGCATAAAATAAAATCTACAAAATCATATTGCAAAAGAAGGTCTTTTGCGCTAAAGCTGACCTCCGGCCCACCCCAAAGGATTTTGACC
>JAZSJR010000081.1:0-3462 GCA_045534415.1 Clostridia bacterium | reverse complement strand
GCAAATAAAAAACCTGAAAATATGAATATAATTAGAAGATGGTCAAATTTTTCGCCAAACGTGCCACAGAGGCTAAGAATTTTTGCTTTTTCATCTTTGCTTAATTTTTTGAATTCCACATTTTTTGTAACGATTTTAATTTTGTCTTCTAACAATATTTTTGTATCATCAAAAAGGTCGGTGAACCTTAAATTCGATGCATATTTTTTGCCTTTTGAGTTAAAACGACAGGTGTTAATATCGGTTTTTTCTTGGTTAGATTTAAGAAACTCCGTGCCGTACGCAAAGGAAATGTCTACACTTTTTTCATTTATAAATTCATCACAATGAATATGATGGACAGCATTTTTCTCGTATATTACGGTGTAAGATAAGTTATAAGAATTAAATAAATGGATTCCGTTTACTGCTGAGTATTTGTAATAATCTGGATATACACCGCTGTACCCATACTCTTGCATTAGGTTTGTTACTTCGTTCTTAAATTTTGTTATAGTTCCTTTTGGTTTTTTTGTTGTAATCTCAAATGGGTAATCTTTTTGAGAGTTGCTTATTAAATCAAAAATTTCTTGCCATAAGGGTTTATATTTAATTTGATTAAGTTTATTTAACAATCGTTGTGTTAAGAAAGTTTTTCGTTTATCAGATATATTTTTTGTCTTAATTTTTTCAATTAAGGGTAATAATTCGCAAAATCCGTGCCTTTTTATTAAAGATTTAAAAATTGGAACGGATATTTCGGATTCTCCGAAATATAGTACGGCTTTTATTTCTTTTAAGAGGGGTAATAATTTAATTTCTAACTCGTTGAGTGGATTTTCAAAACTTTCTTTATCCAAGATAGAAAGTGAAATGTGCGTTAATTGCTCCCAAGGTGTGTCACTAAGATATGAAGTAGTTGGGTTGAAACTTATGACTTCAGTTTTTGCTGAAGTAAAAGTCACGCTCAGTTCAAATTCATCTGCTTCAAATAAAGCGGCTTCACCCGTTAATTTATAAATGCCGTCTTCTTTTGTTAAAGATGCGGTATCAAAGAAACAAAAGGTATCAAACTTTTTATCAACGGAAAATTTCGCACCGGATAAAATTAGTTTTTCTTGATATGAAGCAGTAGAATTAACCGCAATTGTCAAAGTATCATCAACAATTTCAAAATCGTTATTAACATAATATCCATGGTCAAATAAATCAAAAAATGACCTTTTTACTGCTTCGGGAAATTCTTCGCAGGTTTTAGCGATTTGTTGTGTCAACGCATCGCCGTTTAACGTGATATATTCATCGCAAGCTTCAAGAAACAATATAAACTCATTATCGCTTAAAGCGTTTAATGAATTTATAATGTTTTGGGGATATTCTTCTGCAGAAATGCAATATTTACTTATCCAATTACGAAATTTTCTTTGTTTCCTTGCATTTTCTTTTTTAATGTTTTTGCCGAACCTGAATTTTGCACTATTGTAAAATAAACAAAAATCATTGATATATTTAATATCAATACTCTGAATATCCATTTGTTGCTCACCTCTGTGATATGTGTAATCTTCTTTTCAATTATACCACACTGCTGATTTAATGTAAATATTTTTGTAAAAAGGGTGTGTCCTATATTGACAGCAGCAGAGGGTATGATCTTAGGAACGGCCGCTAAAATGTTTACAATAGCAGGGCCGGTGATCGTGTATGGTGTCTCGGCAAGTGTGGTGTACGGCATCATCTATTGGATAACAACATTATTTTAACAATAAAGGCTTGACCAAACCGGTCAAGCCTTTATTGTCTCTTGATCAAAGTTGTGGATCCAGTCGGCCTTTAGGAAATAGATCAGGAAGATGATGCTGCTGAGGGTCCATGTGATGGGGTATGCCCAGGAAACGGTGGTGAGCTGATTGACAAACTTCACCGCCACGGTGATATAGGTCACACGGAACACACACCAGCAAGCCAGCATGGTAAACATGGGGACGGACGCCTTGCCTGCACCCCGCATTACAGCGGCCATACAATGGGAAAAGGCCAGCAGGAAGTTAAAGAGGCAGATGGTACGCATATGCTGGGTTCCAAAGTCGATGGCTTCTGCCGATTCGCTGAAAAAGCCGATGAGCTGCGGCGCAAACACATAGGAAAGGACACCGATCACCTCGGCCAAGGTGCAGCAGCATACGACGCCAAAGGCAACACCTTTTTTTACTCGGGCGTGATGGCCCGCGCCCAAATTTTGTCCGACGAAGGTGGACAGAGCTTGGGTGAAGCAGGTGACCGGCAGGAAGGCAAAGCCCTCCAGCTTGGAGTAAGAGCCGCAGCCAGCCATGGCTGCCTTGCCAAAACTGTTGATATTGGATTGCACCACCACATTGGCCAGGGCGATCACACTGTTTTGGATACCGGAGGGCAGACCGTAACGGATGATCTCCAGAAGGCTATCCTTGTGGAAGCGGATCTTGCGGATGCTGACCCGGTAGGGAGCGTCCACACGCAGGATATGCAAGAAGCACAGCAGCGCGCTGACACCCTGGGATATGGTAGTGGCGATGGCGGCAGCGCCTACACCAAAGCCCAGCACAGCCACAAACAGCATATCCAAAACGATATTGACGAAGGTAGAGAAGATCAGGTAATAAAGGGGATGCTTGCTGTCACCCACCGCGTGAAGGATGCCAACAAAAATATTGTACATAACCGTAAAAATTGCGCCGCAGAAATAATAGCGGAAGTAAGAAACCGATTGAGGGAACACATCCTCCGGTGTTCCCATCCATCTGAGGATCGTAGGTGAAAATGTCACTCCCAGCACCGTCAGTAAAATACCGGTGCAAAGGCCAAAGGCCACATTGGTATGAATGGCCTTTCGCATGGTATCGTAACGCTTTGCGCCATAATCCCGGGCAATCACCACGCCAGCACCCATAGCGGTACCGTTAAAAAAGCCGATCATCATAAAAATCAGACTTCCGGAGGAGCTGACTGCCGCCAATGCGTCATCGCCGATAAAATTACCGACGCACCACGAGTCAAAAGCGTTATAAAACTGCTGAAATACATTGCCCAGAAACACCGGCAGTGCAAACAAAAGTATCTTTTTCCAAATTGACCCTTCCGTCAGGGCATTTTTCCGATCATCCATTTTTAACACCCTTTCGTTGCGCTTGCAACGGTTTCATTATACTCTCATATCTCCAAAAGTCAACAGCAAAGCGCCCCAACCGAAGTTGGGGCGCCCGCCATAAAGGCCAATCAATCAGATATTACTTCATCAGCTTCTTGCGAATATCAGGGATCAGCAGAACTGCTGCTGCCAGAATGCTCAGAGCCATAAGGCCGCCGAACAGCACAATGGCTGCATTGTCGCCGGTGTCGCTGTTGTCCTGAGAAGGAGTCGCGATGGAGATGCTGAAGGTGCCTGCCTTGGTGCCGGCGTTACCGATTACAAGGGGGATCTTACCAAGTCGGAGGCCAAGCGGT
>JAZSJR010000095.1:0-4478 GCA_045534415.1 Clostridia bacterium | reverse complement strand
ACCACCCTGGTGGTAAAAACACCCACCTGACTGGGGAAATTCTGCCTGCAGGTGGGGCGGTAGGGGTTAAAAAACCATAGCGATTGCCCAAGTGGGGATAAACGGTTGCCGGCAATGGCCCAATCGGCAATGGCATAATGAATAGCCTCGGGGCGCATATTATAAATGTTCTGGGCGTTATATTCTCCGGCAACAACCTCTTTAACGCAGGTGAACTGCCCTTCCTGAAAAATGATGTTGCGGATGCTTCCCTGACCGACCCTCGCATATTCCCCGCCGGGGGCATTCACACGGTTCATCACCACGCTTGCCACGGCACGCATACCGTTGTCGCCCTCGCCACCTGCTTCGCACTGCACCAGTCTTGCAAGCAGCTCTCTGTCTGACAAAGCCATTTTGTCACAGCCTTTCTGCCCGTTTTTCCTGCTTTTTCCGGGCTTTCCATAACTACTATATGCAAAAATTTTCAAAAAGTGAACGCAGATTTTGTCCCAAAATGACGGCAGAAAGATAGGAGAAATATTGACGGTCGCAGGCAGGTGTGGTATAATTGACGTATGCAGAAAATGATTGGCTTAGGTAACAGATAGGAGAACATTATGGATTTTATGATTGTAGTAAAGCAAGTGGGTATGCTTGGCTTTATTATGCTGTTAGGTTATTTAATTGTGAAAACAGGGTATGTTGAGGCAAAGCATAAGGATGCTATCTCAAAGCTCATTGTCAAGCTTATTTTGCCCTGCTTGATTATCTCATCTATTTCAAAAGAAAATTTTGATGTATCCCGCTTAGGTGAGCTTGGTCTTGTCTTTTTATTGTCTGTTTTGTGTATTGGAATTTTATTTGGCATTGGCGTGATAACAGGCAAGCTTTTAAGGGTGCCCCGGGCAACAGAAGCGGCTCATCAAATGATGTCCTGCCTTGGTAACGTTATTTTTATGGGATATCCCATTATTGTGGCTATGTATGGTGAAACGGGATTTTTCTATGCTATTATCTATTGGCTGTTAAATGATTTGTTTATGTGGACTGTTGGCGTTTTTCTTTTAAGTAAAAACGGTGCGGAAAAGCAAGAAAGCTTTGTAAAAAAGCTTATTAACCCCAATACCATTTCTTTTGGCATTGCTATTATAATGTTTTTCTTCGGCATTAAGTTGCCGCCGGTAGTGGGTGAAGCGGCAACCAGTGTGGGCGGCCTTACCACAGCCCTTTCTATGATATTTATCGGTATGACCCTTGCTACGGTGGATGTTAAGAAAACCATGAAAAAATGGTGGATTTTTGTCATTGCACCCATTAAACTGGTGGTTATGCCCATTGTGTTTATTTATCTTTTTAAGTTTTTAGGCGTTCCGGCACTCATTGCCGGAGTTGTGGTGCTGGAGGCGGCTATGCCTGCTCAAACGGTGTTAACCATTTTGGCTCATGAGCATCATGCTGATTATGAATATACAGCGGTAGGCCTTTTCATAACAACGGTGGCCAGCCTTGTAACCTTGCCCTTTATTTGCTGGATGTTACAAAATCTAATTTGATTAGAAGGAGCGAAGTTATGAATTTTTCCGGTTTTCAGAAACTAACATTATTAGACTATCCTGAGCACGTTGCCTGCACCCTCTTTACAAAAGGGTGCAATTTTCGTTGCCCTTTTTGCCATAATGCACTTTTGGTGACAGAGCATGGGGATGAAGAAACACATAGCGATACAGAAATTCTTTCATATTTAAAAAAGAGAGTAGGCATTTTAGATGGTGTGTGCATCACCGGTGGTGAACCCCTTTTGCAAAAAGAACTGCCTGATTTTATCCGAAAGGTAAAAGAGCTTGGCTATCAGGTGAAGCTTGATACCAACGGTAGCTTTCCCGAAAAGCTTAAGGCTTTGGTCGGAGAGGGTCTGGTTGATTATGTTGCTATGGATGTTAAAAACTCTATGGAGCGCTACGGTGAAACAGTAGATGTCCCGGATTTTGACACAACCCCTATTGAGGAGAGCATTGACTTTCTTATATCTGGCACTGTACCTTTTGAATTTCGCACCACAGTTGTGGCAGAATTTCATACTATACAAGATATAGTGGCTATTGCCAAAAGAATACAAGGCGCGCCCAAATATTTTCTACAAAATTTTGTCGATTCCGGCTGTTTAATTGGCAAAAATCTTCATTCTGTAGACAAAAATGTGATGGAAAATATGAAAAATGCAGCTATAAAGCACCTTTCAGAGGTCTATCTGCGAGGTTTGTAAAAAAACACAATATATTGTGTTTTTTCTCTTGACTTTCCCATATATATACGATATAATAGATTACGCACCACAAAATGTAGTGCGTAATTTTATTATTTTACGATAGAAAAATTTTTGAAAGGGGAGGGGCTGTTATGTACAGCGTTTTAAAACGTGACGGCAAACTTGTAGATTTTGACCTGAGCAAAATCAGCACTGCAATTACGCAGGCATTTGAGGCATGTCAAATCCAGTATCATAATGATATTGTTGATTTTTTAGCATTAAAAGTTACAGCAGAATTTGCACCGAAAATTGAGGATGGAAAAATCTCCGTGGAACACATTCAGGATAGTGTTGAATCTGTTCTGATTAAGGCGGGTTATAGTGATGTTGCAAAAGCATACATCATTTACCGTCGCCAGAGAGAAAAAATCCGTAATATTAATGCCACCATGGTGGACTATAAAGCCATTGTGGATAACTACTTAAACATTAACGACTGGCGTGTAAAAGAATATTCAACCGTTACCTATTCTGTAGGTGGTTTGATTTTAAGTAACTCTGGTGCAGTAACAGCTATCGACTGGCTGTCTGAAATTTATGATGATGAAATCGGCAATGCCCACAAAAATGCTGACATTCACCTTCATGACCTTTCAATGCTGACCGGTTACTGTGCGGGTTGGTCTTTAAAACAGCTGATTCAGGAAGGCTTAGGCGGTGTTCCCGGTAAAATTACCTCAGCGCCTGCTAGCCACTTATCCACCCTGTGTAATCAGATGGTTAACTTCTTAGGCATCATGCAGAATGAATGGGCAGGCGCTCAGGCGTTCTCATCTTTTGATACCTATCTTGCACCCTTTGTTAAGGTTGACAATTTAACACAGAAAGAAGTTAAGCAGTGCATCCAGTCCTTTGTTTACGGTGTTAACACGCCCTCTCGTTGGGGTACACAGGCACCTTTCTCCAACATCACCTTAGACTGGGTTGTTCCCAATGACCTTGCTGAACTCAACTGTATTGTTGGCGGCAAGGAGATGGACTTTAAGTATAAAGACTGTCAGAAAGAAATGGATATGGTCAACAAGGCGTCTATCGAAATCATGATTGAGGGCGATGTTAACGGCCGCGGTTTCCAGTATCCCATCCCGACCTATTCTATTACCCGCGACTTTGACTGGTCTGATACAGAAAACAACCGCCTGTTGTTTGAGATGACAGCAAAATACGGTACACCCTATTTCTCAAACTACATCAATTCTGATATGGAACCCTCTGATGTTCGTTCTATGTGCTGCCGTCTCCGTCTTGACCTGCGTGAACTGCGTAAAAAGTCCGGCGGTTTCTTCGGTAGCGGTGAATCTACCGGTTCTGTGGGCGTTGTTACCATTAACATTCCCAGAATTGCATATTTAGCTGAAAACGAAACTGATTTCTACACACGCCTTGATAAAATGATGGATATTGCGGCACGCTCCTTAAAGGTAAAACGTACCGTTATCAGCAAGCTGTTAGATGCTGGTCTTTATCCTTACACCAAGCGTTACCTTGGCACCTTTAACAACCATTTCTCAACCATCGGTTTGGTTGGTATGAATGAAGCATGCCTGAATGCAAAATGGATTAAGGCTGACCTCACCAATGAACGTGCACAGGCATTTACGCAGAACGTATTGAATCATATGCGCGACCGTCTGTCTGACTATCAGGAACAGTATGGTGACCTCTATAACTTAGAAGCAACACCGGCTGAGTCTACCGCTTTCCGTCTGGCTAAGCACGACTTAAAGCATTATCCCGATATCATCACAGCGGCTAAGAATGCTGATGATAAGCCCTATTACACCAACAGCTCACATCTGCCTGTTGGTTATACAGAAGATATCTTTACAGCTTTAGACATTCAGGATGAACTGCAGACTCTGTATACATCTGGTACAGTATTCCACGCATTCTTGGGCGAAAAACTGCCTGACTGGCGTGCGGCGGCTGATTTGGTTCGCAAGATTGCAGAAAACTATAGATTGCCATATTATACCATGTCACCGACATACTCTATCTGTAAAGAGCATGGATACCTGACAGGGGAACAATATACATGTCCGCACTGTGGAGCAGCGACGGAAGTATATAGCCGTATTACCGGTTACTATCGTCCGGTACAGAACTGGAACGATGGAAAGACCCAGGAATACAAAGAGCGTAAAGTATATGATATAGCAAACTCTAAGTTAACAGAAAAGTCGGCAGT
>JAZSJR010000231.1:0-3522 GCA_045534415.1 Clostridia bacterium | reverse complement strand
AATTGCAGTTACTTATGAAAACGGAGAAATTTTTCAGCATTTTGGTCACACAGGCGCCTTTAAGATTTATGATACTGAAAATGGTGTGATTACTGATTCCTATGTTGTAGAAACTAACGGCAGCGGACACGGCGCTCTTGCCGGTATGCTTTCTGAGCTGGATGTGGATGTTTTAATCTGCGGCGGCATTGGCGGTGGCGCGCAAATGGCTCTTGCACAGGCAGGCATTTTGCTCTATGGCGGTGTGCACGGTGAGGCTGATCAGGCGGTTGAAGCACTTTTGGCGGATTCCCTGACCTATGATCCTGAAGCAAAATGTGACCATCATGGTCACAGCCACGGAGAGGGCCACACCTGCGGTGACCATGGTTGTGGTAGTCATAACTGTGGCGGCAGTTGTCACTAGAAACTGAAGGATTTTAATTAAATGAAAAAGCGAGTGTTTCGGCCACCACCGAAACGCTCGCTTTTCTTATTGTTGAGAGAGGATTTTATTCCTCGAAGGGTTCGGTTTCTTCTGTGCTTTCTCCGCGCTTTAAATTTTCTTTGTAGCGGTCGAACCAGTTTTCGGTCGTCAGCCCCATAGCGTCAAGATAACCAAGTGTAAAGGTTGCCATATGGTTGACAACTTCAAGCGGATGCGAACTTAAGGGGTGCACATCCATATTATTTTTATCGAACCCGGTAACGATAAAAGGCTTAAAGAGCTTTGGCATCTCAAAAACGGCAGGAGCACTTGAAAAATCGGGATAAAACCAGATGTATCGCTCCGTATCCTGCAGGGTGGCATATGAAAGTGCCTGAGGACTTAAATGCTCTTCAGCAAATGCGCGACCAATGGTCAGCACCTCGTTGGGGTAAACGTGCACCGCCGGCGCAAGCTCTATCGGCTCGCCTTCGGGCATCAGTTTTCTGCGAAACGCCAAATCCTCCGTATCCCAAAGCAGCTCTATGTCATTTATGGTGAGCGGAATCAATCGCTCGCCGGTTTGCGGTGCGGTAACGGTCATAGTAGCCATATCGTTGGGGTCATCGATTACCCGGTAATCAAATACATTCAGGCAAAACACCACCCTGTCGTGATAGCTGGTGACCTCTGTGGGAAAAAGGCTGAAATCGTTTGTGTGAATCGCCTTACTGCCAATGTCAAAGACAGAATAGTGGCAAACAGGCTTTTCTTTTTTCTTAAAAAGATTTTTAAACATAATATTCCTCCGGACTTGGGAATGTCAGCATATTTTACAGCTGGTCGCGGGTTTCCTTGCTTGAAACGGCGTTATATTCTTCCTCCAGCCATTCATCACGGCTTTCTAAAAATTCACCGGTTACAAAGTCATAACGATATGTTAAAAAATCTACCCAGTATGCATAATTTTTGTAAATTTTCAGGAATTCAATACCGCCGCGGCTGCCGCAGCCTAAATATTTGTAGGTGCCATCTAAGTTAAGCTCATAGAGGTTGTAGTAGTCATTCTTTTCATTCTCGTATCCCTGCTTATGACCATAGGCAAAGCCAACTCTTTTACCATCGGGCAAGGTGATGTAGCCGGAATAGAAGAAAGTAGAATCGTATTTGCGAGCCAGCTCCTCGTTTGTTTTCTGTAGATATTCGCGAGCGGCAGCATCCAGCTCACTGGTGTTATAAGATGTGTATACGTTTTCGTCCATAGCGGCATTGCGCACGGTGGGTTTAAAGTTTCTGCTGTAGGTTAATGAAATCATCGGCGGAATATCGTCGTCATCACACGGCTGAAACAGCTCTGCATTTGAGAGGAAGCAGATTTCTGTATCTGCATTGTTATAATCATATTTGTAAAAACCAGCGGGGGTCTGGCGAATATTTTTACTACTTGTAGCACCGAACACCCTTACATCTCCGGGGAGAGTTTTCATGCCACCGGTTTTAAGATCCATAACATAGGTTTTTTCAACATTGTAAGAAGAAAAATATGCAAAAGAACCATAGGTGGTTATAGAAGGATAGTGCATAGGAACGGTTGCTTTGATGGTCATATCTGTTGTGTCAACCAAAACACAGTTGTCAGTTCTTACACCGTTGAAAAGTACATAAGAGCCATTACCAATTAATGAGCCACTTCCGGCTAGCTCAAATTGTGCCGGATTTAAAATCGCATAGTCTGCCATGTTAAACAGGTCAATTCTTGCCCACAAATAATCCAGGCAATCCGCACCGGCATAGAACGACATTAGCAGCTGGTGATCGTTATAAACAAAGCAATCACTTGAGCGCAGATCGATAGTTTCATAATTGCCATATAAAGCCTTAAGGGTTTCGCTGTTTAAGTGAATCACTTTGCCGGTCTGATTTTTGAGAGCCTCATAAGGTGTTTGTAAGGTGAGAAAAAAGCCGCCATCTACTGCGTTGTCACGCGTTTTCTTTACAAAATATTTTCCATCCTGTGAGATTTGATAGGGCAGGCGGGGAATGTCTTTTATTACGCCGTGGGTCTCATAGTCAAGGTGGTAATAGTAGTTATAATAATCATTTTTTTCATCTTCCACGTGGAACAAAAGCAGACGGTCTACCTTTGCCATATAGTAGCAATCATCAACCGAAATAAAGTCAGTAACTGTATAAGGGGTTTTGTCAAAATCTAATATGCATTGCTTGTTTCTGCCCTGCAGATCAGACTTCCACAGCTGGGTGTGTTCACAGTAGTTATAGCCATGAGTTAAGAAATACATGGTTTCGCCATCAATAAAAAAGTTACCGGCATCCACCCGGGCATCTTGAGCTACCGCAAGAGGGTCTTTTTCAGACGGTGGGGTAAAAGTTGTAAGGTTATCAAAAACAGGAGCGGCAGAAGCTGCAGGCGCAGCGCTATTGCCGTTATACACCGGTGCGCCGCAGGCAAAACAAAAAGCAGCTTCGTCGGGTAACTGTTTTCCACATTTAATACAAAACATAACAGATTCCTCCATTCAAATTTTTAACATCAGTATTACTTTATAGCATATCACAAAGCAAGCTCTCTGTCAAATAAAAGAGGAGAGAAAGAATAGTTGTTGAATTAATAAATAACTCTCCTAAATGGGCAAAACAACAGAAAAACCGTGAACTTGTATAGTTCACGGTTTTTACTGGCAGAGAAGGTGGGATTCTACCCCGCGTCCCTCAGAGGGCATCATGCGTTCGAGGGGTTAAAATCCTTCAAAGCCACAACTAGCGCTCTAATTTTGCGTATTGCCATTTCTAACGCTTTTGGTTCAGTTTTTGCTAGAAAAATGTTAGAAAACTTAAGACACAGAGTTCGAATCTTTTTGGACAAATTTCAATTAAAACTTGACAGACTACACCTAAAGGGGTATAATAAAACAAGAATGGAGATGATAGTTATGACTCAGAAAATATATCATGGTTCAAAAGATATTGTTAAAAAACCTGAATTTGGAAAAGGTAAAACATATAATGATTATGGATTAGGGTTTTATTGTACTGATACTATAGAAATGGCAAAAGAATGGGGCGTTGATAAGCTTAGGGACGGATATGCAAACGAA
>JAZSJR010000080.1:0-1848 GCA_045534415.1 Clostridia bacterium | reverse complement strand
ATAGACACACTCTGCCAGCAAGCGCAGCTCATCCAATGCAAAGGGGCGTTCCCGCACATAAAAGCCCTTTCTGTGCGGGTGATAGACCACCATTCGCAAATCATTGTTCTTATCTTCCTCCAGCATTTCTGCGGCTTCCGTGATGGAGCATTCTTCACGCATCATCAGGGCAACGGTGTTGATTTCTTTGATATCGGAATAAATGGCACGCTTTTCCGCATCCATTCCATATTCATCCAGCAGGGCTTCCATAATGTTTTCTGCCGAAACAATGTGTTCTTCATCCGTGTATTTCAGCAGATATTGAAGCACCACATAGGGCTTTATTTTCTGATGATGCCGCTTGCCTTTTCCTTTTTGTCTGTCATCGTCGAAAGTAACATCATCCAGATTACGCCTTTTCTTTTCCATGTAAACCTCCAGCAGATGTGTGAGAATTTTTAGGTCGGGAACAAAGAGAAGTCTTTATACCGTTGCGTTAATACCATTCTGTTGAAAGGAAAACAAATGGGATTGACCCAAGGAGTGAACATCATGTTTCAGAACAGAAATAAAACCATCTATATGAATTCTATCAACAATTTGCGTGGCACGGCGGGCACAAACCCGGAACACAACCGGCATATCCAGTAGATATCATAGTGCATTCAGGACACCGTTGCAGCCAATAATTTTGAGTATGACATGGAGTTGATGGAAATGCGGCAAACCATTCAGCGGTTGGAAGAAAGAATAGCCCATCTGGAAAGCATCGTCCAGAATACGCCCAAACAGACACCGCCCGCAACACCCATCCCCGCCGACATTTTCATTACCCCCTCATCATTGAGAAAAGCAAAAAGGGATATTCAGCATTATCTGAATTAAGCAATTTCACGGATGGGGAAGGGGACAGGGCATTTGGGGAATGGCTTTCCAAAACCAAACCCAAAACATACCCCCGCATACACAAAGGGAACAGACCACCAAGCGTGGCTGTTCCCTCTTTTTTTATTCTTCGTCCGGGATATATTGGATAAGGTCGCCGGGTTGGCATTTCAAAGCGGCGCACACCTTTTCCAAAACATCAACAGGAATATGTTTTGCCGCACCGGTGCAAAGAGCGGAAATTGTGGAAGGGCGGACACCGGTCATTTCGGCAAGGTCTTTTTGGTTCATATCATTCATAGCAAGCAGAACTTTCGTCCGGAACTTTATCATATAAGCACCTTCTTTCCCAGCAATTGTATCACGCAATTCGTTTTTTTTCAACTAATAACGAGAAAAAATATCAAAAAATGTCAAGAAAATAACGATTTTCTATTTACAAATAACGCAATTCGTGATATAATAACTAATGTAAGGGAAAGCAATTCCCACAACAAAGGAGGAAAACAAAATGTCTAATCCCAGCATGGAAGCCAAGGTCAAGGAACTGATGGAACTGAAGCGGATGAAAGAAGAACTGGAAGCGGAAATTGCCAGTGTGGAAGACGAAATCAAGCGGGTCATGGGTGACGAAGAAACCCTGTTCGCCGGGGCGTTCAAAGTCTATTGGAAGACCTTCACCAGCAGCCGCATTGATACCACGGCATTGAAAAAAGCCCTACCGGATGTGGCAGCCGCCTACACCAAGCAAACCACCGCCCGCCGCTTCTCCATCAACTAAAAAGACCGAACACCTACCACAGCATTCGGTCAGCCCCTGAGAACAGTCATGAACCGGGTAGCACTTCATTCTACCACACTTGGAGTGCTCCCCACAAGATGAAAGGAGCACAAAATGGATATTTACAGCGAAATCACCGCCCGGATTATGGAACAGATGGAAAACGGCATCATTCCTTGGCAGAAACCTTGGGTCGCTTG
>JAZSJR010000194.1:0-3245 GCA_045534415.1 Clostridia bacterium | reverse complement strand
GTGAGCTGACTCCTGTTGAAGCCAAAAATGAGGTCAACAACCACATTCACACGACCTATTCTTTCTCTCCTTATTCTCCCACAATGGCTGTTGCTAAAGCGTATGTAGCGGGTCTTTCCACAGCAGGGATTATGGACCACGATTCCATTAGCGGTGCCAGAGAATTTTTGGAGGCAGGCAATATTGTTGGCCTTAAAACAACCATTGGTGCAGAATGCCGCGCCAGCGTGGAGGGAACAGCCTTAGAGGGACGCAGAATTAACAATCCCGACCAAAACAGCGTGATTTATATGACCCTTCACGGGGTTCCCCATTCTCAGATAGATAAGCTTGAAACTTTCTTTAAGCCCTATGTTGAGGCAAGAAATCGCCGTAACAGAAAAATGATTGATAACTGCAATAAGCTGTTAGCTTCTTTTGGCATCAGCCTGGATTTTGATGAAGATGTTCTGCCGCTTTCTCAAAATGATGTTGGCGGTTCTGTAACAGAACGTCATCTTTTGTATGCTTTGGCACTGAAAATTATCGGTGTGTTCGGCAAAGGTGCAGGTTGCATCGGCTTTTTGAAAGATACTATGGGTATCACACTTTCAGAAAAAATTGAAAACTTTTTGCTGGATGAAAACAACCCTCATTATGCCTACGACCTTTTGGGTGTGTTAAAGAGTGATATGATTGGTAAAATTTATATTCCTGCAACTGATGAATGCCCGAAAGTTCGTGACATTTTAGCCTTTGCAAAAGAAATCGGTGCCATTCCTGCTTATGCTTACTTAGGTGATGTAGGGCAGAGCGTAACCGGTGATAAAAAGGCACAGAAGTTTGAAGATGACTATCTTGACCTTTTGTTTGAAACCATCAGTGAGCTTGGCTTTGAAGCTGTAACCTACATGCCCTCCCGCAATACTGGTGAGCAGCTTGACCGAGTTATGGCTCTTTGCGATAAATATAATCTGTTCCAGATCAGCGGTGAGGATATTAACAGCCCCAGACAGAGTTTTTATTGTGAAAAGCTACAGGATCCTAAGTTTTTCCATCTGATTGATGCAACCTATGCTTTAATCGGTCACGAGAAAATGGCTACAAAGGACTTGGCTTTGGGAATGTTCTCGGCTGAAACAAAAGAAAAATATCCCAACATTAAAGAAAGAGTACAGATTTTTAAAGCTTATGGAATGGAATAAGGCTTTGATTTGACAGATAGAGGTGTTATCGTTGAAAAAGTTTTTAGTTTTGGTATTGGCGATGCTCTTTTTAGTCAGCGCTTTTCCGGCTTATGCCGTGGAAACAGCAGAGAATGTAGAGCTGGTTGTAACAGAAGAAAAGGCTGTTTCTCTTGAAACAACCTTGGCAGATAAGTTATACTACGGTGAAATTGCTAAAGTACATTGCAACATTACAAATCCCTTTGGAGAAATGGGTGCCAAGGTACGCTTGTATTTAGATGGTATGCCTTTAGCAGGTGCCGGCTCAGAATACTTTATTTTGGGTGAAAAGAACAATGAAAATTTTGATTTTCTTGTGCCGGACACCCTGGATGTGCAGTATCAGCACACGCTTTTGGTTGAACTGATTTGCGACAATGGGCAGGCGCTTTATAGCGCTCAAGTTTTTACGGTTGCGGCAAAGCCTGCTGTTACAATGAGCCTATATTCTGTGCCGCAGGGCGTGCATCAGGGTAACGAATTGTATTTCGGTATCCGGTTCAGTGCACCTGCCGGCAGAGTGTTTAAGCTTTCCGGCACAGGTTATGTGAGAGGGGTAGAGATTGCCGGCTCTAAACAGAACCTTATTATTTATAACGGTATGCAGCTTGTTGTCTGTGTGCCGGTTTCTATGAACATGACGGACCCGGCTGACTTTGTATTTACATACACACTTCGATCAGAAGATTTTGCATCCATTGCGCCTAATTCAATTGAATATGACGTTAAAAAAATGACAGAAGAACTAATGGCACTGAAAAAGATAGAGGCCCTTGTCATTCCTGCTAACGTTCTTCGTAAGACTACCGGTTATGCTTATGCATCCTTAAGCGGTTATGTGACCGATGTTCCGGCAGGCATTGTGGTTGAATATTTAAATCCTGATAACAGCCACTCAATGATGTCTGCAAAGGTTAAACTGCCTTCCGGTACTATTTGCTGGGTGCCTATGTCTGCCATCAGTGTTTCGAGAACGAACTACACGCTTAAAGACATTTTGACAAACGAGGAAAAAGAAGCTTTTGTCAATCAAATGGGTTATGACAGCAAAACAAATTACATGGTTTGGGTGAACAAACAGAGGCAGATTCTTGTTCTGTTTACCGGTAGTCAGGGAGATTGGCATGTTTCTAAGGTGTATCCCGTTGCCACTGGTGCAAACTCCACACCTACGCCGACGAGAGTATGCGAATATCAGTACAAAACCCGCTGGGTGACAGATAGCTATATTTGTGACCCTGTGCTATCCTTGTTTGAAGCCTATGCGATTCATAATCAACCGGTGAGCCATAGCGGTTATGTCCTTGACAGAACCATTGGGAATCCGGCATCAGCCGGTTGCATCAGAATGCTGAAGCAAGATGTTGATGAACTTTATCGCACCATTCCGGTTGGCACTAGAGTAGTTCTTTATTAAGCAAAAAAGCTGTGACGATATAAAAATCGTCACAGCTTTTTTATGTATTTGCCTCAGAGGGTGAGGCGCCGTAGAACTTTTTAAAAACCTTGCCGAAGTATAATGGGTCATTATAGCCCACGGACAGGGCAACCTCACGAATGGTGTCAAAATCACCGCTGTCGATAACGGATTTAGCGTGAGAGAGCCGCTTTTGTATAATATAGTTCTGGGGTGAGGAGCCAAACCTTGCAGTGAAGATTTTTCTGAAATATGTACCCGATATGCCGCACAAGTGGGGCAATATGTCTGCTTTTAACGAACAGTCATACAGATGCTCATTTAAATAGCTCACGGCAGGCTCAATGAGTGAAAATTTCTTTTTATCTTCATAGTTTACGTTTTCAAGGGTGGACACATAGGAGAATAAGTCATAAAGCAGAGAATAGCATTTATATTTTTCAGCCTGATTGCCGAATTTCCACAAATCTGCAAAGTGATTGCTGATATATTCTGCCTCATAAAAATTTTCCAAGGAAAAGAGAGTTGGCTTTGGGTCTGTTACTGTGCCCAGAAAGTTAATGGAGGTATAGGTGCGCTCGGTATTAGAAAGGGCATTATATTCATAAGTAGAGCCCTTTGGT
>JAZSJR010000038.1:0-14507 GCA_045534415.1 Clostridia bacterium | reverse complement strand
TGCTACCATTCGGGTCATTGGTGACCGCAGCCGCTTGTCGGATGAAATCAACCACGAGATTAATGTGATTGAGCATTATACGCGTGGATGCAAGGGCATCACTTTGTATCTTGCCATTAACTATGGCGGTCGTCAGGAGATTGTTAATGCTGTGAATCGGTTGTGTCAAAAGGTCCGTGAAGGAGAGCTGTCTCCCGGCACAGTGACAGAAGAAATGCTATCCGGCGAGATATATACACCGGATGTACCGGAGGCAGATTTGATTATCCGTCCCAGCGGTGAACTCAGATTGTCTAACTTTTTGTTGTGGCAGTCTGCTTATAGCGAATTTTGGTTTTCAGATATTAACTGGCCCGATTTTACCACAAAAGATTTTACCCGGGCGATTTTAGATTATCAGAACCGCAACAGGCGGTTTGGTGGGCGTTAGCCTTACAATTAAACAGGATTTTACGAAACAGGTGGCAGCAATGTCGCCTGTTCGTTGTCGTAATGCGTTATTGGAAAGGAGCGACTGTTGTGTCGAATTTTCAAATGCGGTTAATCAGCGGCGCGGCTTGCGCGGTATTGGTACTGTTGCTTATTTTTGTGCCACCGGTAGTGTTTCACATTGCAGTAGGGGCAGCGTGCCTGGTGGCGTTATATGAGTTATACAGAACCTTTGAGCAGACAAAAAAATGGCAGATTATGGTGCTGGGATATTTATTTGCGGTGATTTTTCTTGTTATGCCGCTGTTTCCCATCAGCCTGCCGAAGGAACTGTTCACATTCCTTTTGGTGGTGTACTTAATGCTTTTATCCGTTTGCTCGGTGGTTTACCATGAAACCATTAAGTTTTCAGATGTAACCAGAGGTTTTTTCTCTTTGGTATACGGCGTTTTGTTATTACTGCACCTGTCTTATATCCGCTTTTTAGATAACGGCATTGCACTTGTTATTTTAGTCTTTTTAGGCGCCTGGCTGCCGGATACCTTTGCCTACTTTGCAGGTCGGTTTTTCGGCAAGCATAAGCTGATTCCTGCGGTAAGCCCGAAGAAAACCATAGAGGGGTCAGTTGGTGGTGTTTTAGGTGCGGTCATCAGCTTTATGGTATATGGTGTGATTCTGCAGTTTGGTTTCGGCTACAACGTGAACTATTGGTTACTTTTATTTTTGGCTTTAACCTGCGGCGTGGTTTCACAGTTTGGTGATTTATCCGCTTCGGTGATTAAAAGAGAATGTGGTAAAAAGGATTTTGGAAACTTAATTCCCGGTCACGGTGGCATTTTAGACAGAGTTGACAGTTTGATTTTTGTGGCACCGCTGATTTATTACTTTTTATTGATTTTTGAGGTAATGTACAAATGATGAATTTGACCATTTTAGGTTCAACCGGTTCCATCGGAACCCAGGCCTTGGAGGTTGTGGAAGCTTCTACTGATATCTCTGTTCGGGCATTGGGTGCTGGTCGGAACATCAAGCTTTTAGAAGAACAAATCAGAAAATTTCATCCCCGCTTTGCCTGCGTGGCAGATAAGGCTTTGGCAAAGGAGCTTGCAGTTCGGGTGGGGGATACAGATACAGAGGTGCTCTCCGGCAGTGAGGGCATGGAATTTTTAGCCGGCGAGCCGGGTAGCGATACAGTTTTGGCTGCCATTGTAGGGTTTGCAGGTCTTGTGCCATCTCTTGCGGCTGCAAAAGCCGGGAAACGATTGGCTCTTGCCAACAAAGAAACACTGGTTTCCGGTGGGGATTTAGTGCGCAGTGCATTGTCTGAATCCGGCGGAGAGATGATTCCGGTTGACAGTGAACACAGTGCGGTTTTTCAGTGCTTGGAGGCAATTCCTTTTAAGCAACGTGAAAAAGAGGTAAAGCGGATTATCTTAACTGCTTCCGGCGGTCCTTTTGCCGGTCGCACCCGTGCAGAACTTTCAGATATTACCCCGGAAGAAGCCTTAAAGCACCCTAATTGGGATATGGGGGCAAAAATTACCATTGATTCTGCAACCTTAATGAACAAGGGTCTTGAGGTTTTAGAAGCTGCTCAGCTTTTTGGTGTTACGGTTGATAAAATTGATGTTGTGGTGCATCGCCAGAGCATCATTCATTCTATGATAGAGCTGGTTGACGGTGCAGTTCTTGCACAGTTAGGTGTTCCGGATATGAAACTTCCGATTCAGTATGCACTGACATATCCTGCAAGGCTTCCCATGACGGATAACACCTTAGACCTTGCAAAAGTGGGCACTCTGACCTTTGAAGAGCCGGATAAAGACACTTTCCGCTGTCTGGCACTTGCGTATGAGGCGGCAAAAGCAGGGCATACTATGCCTTGTGTTTTAAATGGAGCAAATGAAGCGGCGGTTTCTCTGTTTTTAAACAAAAAGATTGGCTTTTTGGACATTGCAGAGATTCTCTCCCGCGTGATGCAGGTGCACGAGGTTGTAAAGTGCCCTGCGCTATCTGATATTATTGAGGCTGACCGTTGGGCAAGAGAGGAAACCTTGCGTCTTTCTCAAACCTTATAATAAGCGGTCAGGCGAGGAGGCAGTATGACAACCATCTGGACAGTCATTGCAGCAGTTTTAATTTTTTGCGTTTTAATCTTTGTGCATGAGCTTGGGCATTTTGTAACGGCAAAGCTTTTAAAAATCCGTGTTCACGAGTTTGCTTTGGGCATGGGTCCTAAGCTGTTTGGCAAACAAAAGGGCGAAACTCTTTATTCCGTGCGCGCTTTTCCCATTGGTGGCTTTTGCGCACTGGAGGGAGAAGATACAAGCTCAGAGGATGACCGGGCACTTTCCAATAAACCGGCTTGGGTGAAGCTGATTGTTTTGGTTGCCGGCTCATTTATGAATATTTTACTGGGGCTTTTATTGCTTTTGTTTATGTTTGGTACGGCAAAGCAGGTAGTCGTTCCGCAGGTTGCCACAGTGGCGGCAGGGAGTGCTGCTGAAGCAAGCGGCGTTTTGCCCGGTGACGAAATTTTAAAAATTAACGGAAAATCCATTCACATTGCGGGCGATTTGTACTGGGAGAAAGACAAGTTGACAGGGGAAGAAACAGAGCTTGTTGTCCGTCGCGCAGGAGAGAAAAAGACTCTTTCCATTACGCCGGAGAAAACCGCCGAGGGCATCAGCCTTGGTGTTTCCCTTGGTGCTTGCGACAATAACTTTTTCCTTACGATAAAGCAAGGGTTTTACACAACAGTTTTTTACAGCCGGGTGATTATTGAAACCTTTATTGACCTTTTGCGGGGGAACATCGGTGTTTCCAGCATGTCGGGACCCATCGGCATTGTGTCGGAAATCGGCTCGGCGGTGGAAGAAACCGCGCAAAACGGCTGGGCAGGTTTTTTAAATCTGTTGCAGCTTGCGGTGCTTTTAACCATCAATTTGGGTGTGTTTAATCTGTTGCCTGTTCCTGCTTTAGACGGTGGACGCATTTTCTTTGTTTTTGTAGAAATGATTCGTAGAAAACCCATCCCCCCGGAAAAAGAGGGGCTTGTGCATATGATTGGCTTTGCACTTTTAATTTTACTTTCACTGTTTATCGCCTATATGGATGTACTCAGGCTGATGTAGAAAGGACATTGCTATGGGAAAAATTCAGGTACTGGATAAATCTGTTTCCAATAAAATAGCGGCCGGTGAGGTGGTTGAACGGCCTGCATCTGTGGTTAAGGAGCTTTTGGAAAATGCACTGGATGCCGGCGCAACTCACGTTACGGTAGAAATTAAAAATGGTGGCATTACCTACATCCGTGTCACAGATAACGGCATTGGCATGGCAAAAGAAGATGTCCCCACGGCTCTTTTGCGCCATGCAACCAGTAAGATAGCTTCTGAGCGGGACTTAGATGCCATTGCGACTTTAGGTTTCCGCGGTGAGGCTCTTTCTTCCATTGCGGCTGTCAGCAAATTTGAGATTTATACAAAAACACAGGACGAAGAAACCGGCACTCACCTGATATCAGAGGATGGAGAGATTGTGGATTGTAGCGAGGCAGGCTGCCCTGCAGGCACAACGGTCATCGTCCGTGATTTGTTTATGAATACCCCAGCCAGAATGAAATTTTTGAAGAAGAATTATACCGAGGCAGGCTACATTGCAGATATTGTAAATCGTTTGGCACTTGCCAGGGCAGACGTGTCTTTCCGCTTGCTTTCGGACGGCAAGGAAAGTCTTTTCACCACCGGTGATTCAGACCTGCTTGCTGCCATTTATGCGGTTTATGGTAAAGATTTGAAAAATACCATGTGCCGGGCAGATTATGACGAGGGCGGCGTTTCGGTAGCAGGCTTTTGTGCAACTGCCCAAGGGGCAAGACCCAACAGAAGTATGCAGAGCTTTTTTGTGAACGGCAGATATATTAAAAGCCCTCTTCTTGCCCGTGCAGTGGAAGAGGCTTATAAAAATGAACTGATGGGCGGCAAGTTCCCTGCTTGTGTTCTGCTTATATCTCTGCCTCACACTATGGTGGATATTAATGTGCACCCCACCAAGCTGGAAGCAAAATTTGCGGATGAAAAAATGGTGTATCATTGTGTATATTGGGCGGCAAAGAATGCCCTATATCAAAAAGCAGACGGTCCGGCGGTGACCCTTTCGGCAGATGGCGACGAATCGGCTATGCCCACCCGAAAGCAGGAAAAATCTTATGCTGTGGCGGCGACACCTGCACCAACAAAAGTGAAATTTTCGGAAGTGACAAAAAGCGAACCCTCGCCCTTTATCTGGAAAGGGTTAACAGAGAAAAAGACTGTCACCTTTGCTGAAAAACCGAAGCCGGTTACCACGCAGCAAGAGGAGATACAGGCTACGCCGGAAAAAACGGTAGCTAAAGCATATGAGCCTGTACCAAAACCTGTGGTGCAAGAAACACCTGCAGTGATAGAAACCAAAAAGCCGGAGCCTGCTCCTAAAATAGTGCAAGAGGAAAAGCCAAAAATGGCAGAGCCTGTGCAGGAAGTGCATCAAGCTGAAATAACAATGCCGGGCAAAACGGAGCATATATACCGGATTTGCGGCCAGGTTTTTGATACATATATCATCGTAGAAAAAGATGGGCAGATGCTCCTCATTGACCAGCACGCCGCTCATGAGCGCCTTCGTTATGAGGCACTCCTTGCGCAATATGAGGGCAGGGCGGTGGAATCGCAGATGCTGCTTCTTCCTGTAACAGTGCGGCTGACGGCAGTGGAAGAAAGCCAGTTTATTGAGCATCAGGAAGCTCTGAATGAAATGGGTTTTATGGCTGAGCCTTTTGGTGACAAAACCGTTATTCTGCGTGGTACGCCGGAGGCTTTGGAGGATGAAGCGCTGAAGTCCTTGTTTTTAGAGGTTTTAGGCAACCTCTCTGAAAAGCGAAAAGATGCACAGAGCCAAAAGGCGCAACGCGCCCTTTATACCATTGCCTGCAAAAGCGCGGTTAAGGCAGGGAATAAACTCTCTGAGCAGGAAATGAAAACCCTGCTGGATAGTGTGTTTGATTTAGGTCCGAAAAACACCTGTCCCCATGGCAGACCCATTACCGTTGCCATGACCCGCAGTTTTATTGAAAAACAGTTTAAAAGAATTGTGTAAACATAAGTGGAGGAGCCTATGTCTCAGATTTTAGTTGTGGCAGGTCCTACAGCCAGTGGCAAAACAAGCCTTGCTGTGCGCCTTGCTAAAGAATATGGCGGTGAAGTGATATCTGCAGATTCTATGCAGATTTATCAGCATATGAACATCGCAAGTGCAAAGCCGACAACTGAAGAGATGGAAGGCATTCCCCACCATTTGCTTGACTTTGTGTCACCCTTTGAACCATTTTCTGTGGCAGACTATGTAAAGCTTGCAAGAGAAAAGATAGAGGACATTTTGTCCCGGGGGCGGCTGCCAGTTGTGGCAGGTGGCACAGGCCTTTATATTTCTTCTTTGGTTGATAACATTGAATTTACCGATGAAGCTACAGACCCCGGGGTGAGAGAGAGGCTTCTTTCTCAGTGCGAGCATGAGGGAATTGAGCCTTTGTACGCGCGGCTAAAAGAGATTGACCCTGAGGCGGCAGCAGCCATTCACCCTAACAATCACAAGCGTGTGATTCGTGCTCTTGAAATTTTTGAAACCACCGGTATCACCCTGACAGAGCAAAATGAGCGGTCGAGAAAAAATCCGCCAACCTTTTCATCTTATATGCTGGCTCTTTGTCCGCCGAGAGACATTTTATATGAGCGGATTCATCATCGGGTGGATGTTATGGTAGAGCAGGGCCTTTTTGATGAAGCCAAACAGCTTCAGGATATGGGTCTTACCCGGGATATGCAGTCTATGCAGGGGATTGGCTATAAAGAGGCATTTGACTTTTTAAATGGGCTTTTGAGTCAGGAAGAATGCACCACGGAAATAAAAAAAGCAACACGGCATTATGCTAAGCGACAGCTTACCTGGTTTCGCCGTGATGCACGCTACCATTGGGTGAACCCCTTGGATGAATCGGACATAAAGGCTGCGATGGAGGGATTTGTGTGGAAGAACCATTAAAAATCTCCGGCTCTGTCACAGAAGTTATTTATTTTAATAAAGAAAACGGATACAGTATTTTTGAGTTTTTAACTGAGGATAAAGACGTGATTACCTGCACCGGAACGCTGCCCTATGTAAACCCCGGCGAAAGCCTGACGGTTATGGGCGGCTGGTATCATCATCCAAGCTACGGCAAGCAGCTTAAGATGACAGGTTTTATTCGTCCTGAGCCCGGGTGTGAAACAGAAATACTGAATTTTTTGGCGTCCGGAATTATTCCCGGTGTGCGCCGGGCAACGGCTGAAAAGTTAGTTAATAAATTTGGTGCTGACACCTTGCGGGTGATTGAAGATGCACCGGAGCGCTTAGCAGAAATTAAGGGCATTACAGAAAACAAGGCATATGACATTCATCATGCCTACTTAGAAACAAAAGACTTAGAGCAACTTATTATGTTTATGCAAAAGCATGGCATTGCCACAGGTTATGCTATGCGGTTATATGAGTTTTTTGGCAGCCAGGCGGTTTCTAAGCTGGAGAAAAACCCTTACCTTTTATGTGAAAAAATTGCCGGCATTGGCTTTCGCACGGCAGATAGCGTGGCAAATAGCTTAGGCATTATGCCTGATGATGAAAACCGGCTTCGTGCCGGGGTAAGGCACACATTGACATATAACGCTTTTTCCGGCGGGCATACCTATCTGCCTCGCCCTATTTTGGTACACAGCGCGGCAAATCTTTTGCGGGCAGAGAATATAGCAGTAGAAAACGCTGTGGTTTCTCTTCTTGCTTCCGGTGCACTGCTAAGCGCCAAAATTGGAGATGAAGAGGGCATTTTTCTGCCGGAGCTTTATTATGCAGAGCACAATTTGGGAGAAAAACTCTCTGCTATGGCACAAAGGAGAAAAGAGGCAGATTTTTCCCAGATTTCAAAAATAGAGGCAGACATTTTGGCTTTAGAGCTTGAGCAGAACATTACCCTTGCACCTATGCAAAAGGAAGCGGTGATTACCGGACTTACTTCGGATTTTTCTATCATTACTGGTGGCCCGGGTACGGGTAAAACCACCATTATACGGTTTTTGATTGATGCCCTGTCACAAAAGAAAAAGAAAATTGCTTTGTGTGCTCCCACTGGTCGTGCAGCAAAGCGGATGAGTCAGCTTGCAGGTCGTGAAGCTAAAACCATTCACCGACTTTTAGAAGTCAGCTTTTCAGAAGATGACAGCCTGTTACGTGCCTTTGCGAAGGATGAATCAGATCCCCTGGATGAAGATGTTATTATTGTAGATGAAGCGTCCATGGCAGATGTACTTTTATTGGAAGCCTTAGTTGCCGCCATTAAACCCGGCGGTCAGCTGATTTTGGTGGGTGACTCTGACCAGTTGCCGCCGGTGGGCGCGGGGGATGCTTTAAGAGATATCATCCACTCGGGAAAAGCACCTGTTGTGCGGCTTGACACGGTTTTCCGTCAGGCGGAAGAAAGCATGATTGTGCAAAATGCTCACCGCATTAATCGAGGGGAGCATCCCATATATAATCAAAAGGATAAAGACTTTTTCTTTGTTTCAGTTCAGGAGGCAGAGGACATTGCCAAAACTGTGACAGAGCTTGTTACCAGCCGCCTGCCGGGGGCATATGGTTTTGACCCCCTGCGGGACATTCAGGTGATTTCTCCAATGAAAAAAACCGCAGCCGGGGTGTCACATTTAAATCAGCTTTTGCAAGCGTCTTTAAATCCGCCCCGAAAAGGCATTCGCGAGCGTGCGGGTGCTATACGCACGCTGCGTGAGGGCGATAAGGTGATGCAAATTAAGAATAATTACGACCTGCCCTGGGAAACCCTGGACGGTAAGCGTGAGGGTGTGGGCGTTTATAATGGTGATATCGGCACGATTGAGTCCATTGAACCTGAGGCGGTAACCGTTGTGTTTGATGGAGAACGCAGGGCACAGTATAAACCCATGATGCTGGAAGAACTTGAGCATGCCTATGCAGTAACAGTTCACAAAAGTCAGGGTAGCGAGTTTCCGGCAGTGGTTATGCCTGTATTTCACGGCGTGCCCCAGCTTATGACACGGAATCTTTTGTATACGGCGGTTACCCGTGCGGCAAAGCTGGTGGTTTTGGTGGGTCAGAAAAGTGCTGCCACTACTATGATAGAAAATGATTATGAAGAAAAACGGTATTCAGCCCTACCTATGTGGCTGGAGGAGGCATAAGGAAAAATGGATAATCAGATTACATATCCTTATATAGAAGAATTTTTAAATGAAATAGAGCCACCGGAGGATGATTTTTTAAAAAATCTTGAGGCAGAAGCCCGGCAGGATAACGTTCCGGCTGCGGTGCGCCCTACGGCAAGGCTTTTATATGTTCTTGCAAAGCTCAAAAAGCCGAAACGGATTTTAGAGGTGGGAACTGCCATTGGCTATTCGGCGTTGACGCTTTATACAGGTAGTGGCAAAACAGCCAAAATTGTGACCATTGAAAAAGACGAAGAACGGTTTTTGTTGGCACGGAACAACTTTCGCTCGTTTGGTGCGCTGGCTGACATCAAACCCTTGTGCGGCGATGCTGAGGAACTGATAGATACCTTAGAGGACACCTTTGATATGGTGTTTATTGATGCGGCAAAGGGCGCCAGTATGCGTTATTTTGAGAAAATTCTGCCAAAAGTTGCACCCGGCGGCATGATTGTGACAGACAATGTTTTATACGGCGGTCGCACGGCAGCACCGGGAGAGCCTGCTCACAAGCACAGAACCGGTGTGCGCATTATGCGTGAATATCTTGACTTTTTGTGTACTGACCACCGCTTTTACACGGCAGTTCTGCCGGTGGGAGACGGTGTGGCGGTAACACTTTTAAAAGACTAACTTTCGGTTAAACGGAGGCAAAGCATGTACGTTATTTTAGGAATCGGTAACCCCGGCAAGCAGTATGAAAATACAAAGCATAACATTGGTTTTATCAGCCTTGATTTTCTTGCGGCATCACTGGGTATTCAAATGAATAAAATTAAACATAAAGCCATTATCGGTGAGGGAAAAATAGGCACTGAAAAGGTGTTACTCGTTAAACCCCAGACTTTTGTGAATTTATCCGGTGAGTCTGCGGCTGAAATCTTAAAATTCTATAAAATTCCCCCGGAAAATCTGATTGTTATTTATGATGACGTGAATTTGGATGCAGGTCGCATCCGCATCCGCCCCAAAGGCTCTGATGGGGGCCATAACGGCATTAAATCCATTTTATATCACGTTAAAAGTGATGCTTTTCCCCGGATTCGCCTAGGTGTAGGGAAAAAGCCGGAGGGTTATGATTTGGCAGCTTGGGTACTGTCTAAATTCACAAAAGAGGAAACTTCGGTTCTATCAAAAGCGGTGGATTTAGTCCCTGATATGGTTCGGGAAATCATTGAAAACGGTGCTGGGAGTGCCATGAATCGTTTCAACGGCTTCGGTCAATAAAAAGAAATTGGTGATAGGTTTGTTTGAGAAACTTTTATCTGCAAAAAAAGAATGGAAAGAGCTATCGGCCGCTGTTTTAGGCGGCTTTTTTCCCCTTTCTGTAACTGGCCTTACTGAGCCGGCAAAAGCGCATCTGGCGGCTTCTGTTAGCGCAGAGCTTGATGCCTGCGGCATGGTGGTTTGTGACAGCGACTATCAGGCGCAAAAGTTTTGCGAGGATGTCAGCTTCTTTTTGGGCAGAGAGGCAATTTATTACCCCTCAAAGGAAATTGAATATTATAAAGTTGACGCCAAAAGCACAGAGTTGGAGGCGCAGCGCCTTGCCGCATTGGGTCGATTGGCAGAAGAGGGCAGCAATGCTTTTTTGGTGCTGGGAATTGATGCGCTACTTCAGTTTGCGGCAGATTTTTCGGCCTTTAAAAGTTCTATCATTACCCTTACTGATGGAGGTAGTTTTTCGACCCAAGAGCTTTTGGAAAAGTTGGAGGCAATGGGTTATACCCGGGAGGATATGGTAGAATCCAAAGGGCAATTTTCTGCTCGTGGCGGCATTGTGGATGTGTATCCCCCTAGTGCAGAAAACCCTTACAGAATTGAATTTTTCGGGGATGACATTGACTCCATCCGTGAGTTTGACCCCATTTTGCAAACCTCGGTTGAACGGCTCGAAACCATTCGGATTGAAGCGGCAAAAGAGCAGGTGCAAAAAGAGGGTGGACATCCTTGCGTAGCTGATTACATTCCTGAGGGTGCGCCGGTGTTCTTTAATGAGCCGGAGCGGATTCGTGAGCGTGCTGAGGGGTATCTTTGGGATATTGGCGAAACAGTTTCGGGACTTTTGGAAAAGGGAGTTATTGAAAAGGCAGAAGAAAGCTACATTCACGATTATGAAAAAGTGCTTTCGGTTCTTATGAAGCATCCTTTCATTGGTCTTTTTACCTTGCCCCAATCCACAAAAGATTATCACCCAAAGCAAATGCTTAACATCATCTCCCACGAGGTGACCACCTATTCCGGTCGTCGGGACCTTTTATATGCTGACCTGAAAGAATGGCTGGTCGAGGGTTATGCCGTTGTGCTGGCTGCCGGCAGCCTTTTGCAGGCAGAGGCACTACTTCGCGAACTTTCCGAGCAGGACTTTCCTGCCTTTTTATCTAAAAATGCAGAGGATGCCACAAGAGGGCAGATTTTGATTTTAGAGGGCAGATTAAAGAAAGGATTTTCTTACCCTGCCGGGGGGTTAATGGTTTTATCCGACAGTGAAATCTTCGGTCGAGAGGCTCGCCGCGCCCGCAGAAGAAAAGCGGCAAAGGGCAATAAGCTTAAAAGCTTTGATGATTTGGACATCGGCGATTATGTAGTTCATTCCACCCACGGCATTGGTCAATATGTAGGGATGGACACCCTGACCGTTGACGGCCATTATAAAGATTATTTAAAGATTCAGTATGCTGGGGAAGACTTTTTATATGTTCCCTGTGACCAGCTGGATTTGTTGCAAAAATATATCGGCAAAGAAGCAAGAGTGCGGCTTTCTAAAATGGGCGGCGCCGATTTTTCACGCCAAAAAGCCAAGGTTAAAAAATCCACAATGGAGCTTGCTCAGGGACTCATTCAACTGTATGCCGCCCGTCAGGCATCCCGGGGTTATGCCTTTATGCAGGATACCACCTGGCAAAAAGAATTTGAAGACCGCTTCCCCTATGAAGAAACAGAGGACCAGCTTTCAGCAATAGCCGAGGTTAAGGCAGATATGGAAAGCCAGCGGCCGATGGACCGCTTGCTCTGCGGTGACGTAGGCTATGGTAAGACGGAAGTGGCACTTCGTGCCGCTTTTAAAGCGGTGCAGGACTCAAAACAGGTGGCATATCTTGCCCCTACAACCGTTTTGGCACTGCAGCACTACAACACCTTTAAAAGCCGAATGAAAGACTTTCCCATCCGTGTGGAACTGATTTCAAGACTGGTTACCGCCAAGGAGCAGGCCGCCATTTTAAAGCGGCTCAAAAGCGGAGAAACCGACATTATTATTGGTACACACAGACTACTGGGTAAAGATATAGAGTTCCGCGATTTGGGTCTTTTGGTCATTGATGAAGAGCAGCGTTTTGGCGTTCGCCACAAAGAGCGGATTAAAGAAATGAAGAACAATGTAGATGTTTTGACCCTGTCTGCTACACCCATTCCCAGAACCCTCCACATGTCTATGGTGAATATTAAAGATATGAGCCTTTTATCTGAACCACCTCAGGACAGATATCCTGTTTCTACCTATGTGGTAGAATATAACCCCGCCATTGTGCTAGATGCTGTTAAAAAGGAACTCTCCCGCGGGGGGCAGGTTTACTATCTGCACAATCAAACCCAATCCATAGCTACTTGTGCAAGACGACTTTCAGATGCTTTTCCTGATGCAAAAATCCGATTTGCCCATGGGCAGATGGACCCAGAGGAACTAGAAGATGTTATGCTGTTGATGCAGCAGGGTGAAATTGATATTTTAGTCTGCACCACCATTATTGAAACCGGGCTTGACATTCAAAATGTGAACACGATGATTATTGAAGATGCCGACAGGTTAGGACTTTCACAGCTTTATCAGCTTCGTGGCCGCGTGGGGCGCAGCAACCGACGTGCTTATTGCTATTTGACATATCGCCGGGATAAGGCTTTAAAAGAAGAGGCAGTGAAACGGCTTTCTGCCATTCGTGAATTTACCGAGTTTGGTTCAGGCTTTAAAATTGCGATGCGTGATTTGGAAATCCGCGGTGCCGGAAATCTTTTGGGTGCTGAGCAACATGGACACATGGAAACTGTGGGATACGATATGTATTGCCGGCTTTTAGAAGAATGCGTGAACGAGCTATCCGGTCTGCCGGTTGCAAATGAGGATTGGGAGCCGCAGCTTGACTTTGAGGCAGATGCTTATCTGCCGGCAAGCTATATCCGCAGCCATCGCCTGCGCCTTGAATTTTATAAAAAAATTGGCGCCGTGGCAAATGAAGCAGACAGCCGGGATGTGGCAGATGAGATGATTGACCGCTTTGGGGATTATCCTTCCTGTGTGGAGAATCTGCTCCTTGCGGCAGAAAGCAAGGCGCTAGCAAAAGAAACCGGCATTTCGCAGATATCGGCCCGTGAGGGCAGCCTGTTGTTTTACTTTAAAGATGGCTTTGACCCTCAGAAAATTGCGGCAATGATAGGGAATTATCAAGGCAGAATTCTGCTTTCGGCGGGGCAAAAACCGTATTTTTCATATCGTATGCAAGAGCAGGAAAAAAAGAAAATAGCCTCTTGTATTAAAAGTTTGTTACAAGCTTATAAGGTCTTGCACACGGCTGAAAAATAGTGTATAATGAGTAAGAGATAATTTTGTCTTGTGATTATGAAAAATATACCGCCGCCAAAAGGCAGGAGAAGGAGTGTTAACATTGAAAACAATGAAAAAGATTATTGTACTGGCTTGCGTATGTTGTTTGATGTTTAGCTTTGCAGGCTGTGGCAAGCTTGAAATTTCCAGAGAAATTGCAAAGGTTAACGGTCGTATCGCTACCAAAGCAGAGTTTATGTACTATTTGGAAAATGTAAAGCAGCAGATGATTTCTGAATCCGGAGCAACTGATTTAGAGGGCTTTTGGGATGCTGAAATTGACGGCGTGAAAGCCAGCGATGCAGCGAAAAACAAAGCATTAGAAGAAATGCTGCGTGTGGAAATGGCATGCATTAAGGCAGAAGAAAAAGGTCTTTCTGTTCCGGCAGAAGAGCTGAAGGCTATTCGCCAGACAGTTAAAACAACCGATCGTGACCAAAAAGCACAGGTTGATGCAGTACTTGATGCAACCGGTTTATCACAGAATCAGCTGATTGACCTGTTAATGAAAACTACACTGGCAAATCTTTATGTGAATGATTTAAACACAGCTGACCCCGAACTGTTAGTGCCCAGTGATGAAGAAATTAAGGCAGCTTACGAGCAGGAATATGTACACGTTAAGCACGTTTTAATCTCTAACACTGAAGAAGCACCTGCTGAGGGTGAAACTGCTGAAGATGCAAAAGACCCCGAAACAGTTAAGGCTGAAAAGCTGAAAGTTGCTGAAGAAGTTCTGAAAAAGGCAAAAGCCGGCGAGAACTTTGACAATTTGGTTAAGGAGTACGGCGAAGACCCGGGTATGGAACAGTCTCCCGATGGTTACACCTTTACAAAAGGCACCATGGTTGCAGCATTTGAAACAGCATCTTATGCTTTGGCTGTAGGCGAGATTTCTGACCTGGTTGAAACCGACTTTGGTTGGCACATCATCAAAAAACTGGCTCTGCCCACCTCCGGAGAAGATTATGATGCGGCTGTAAACAGCATTAAAGCAAAGCTTTCTTCTGACAAGTCAAATGCTATTATTGATGGATACAAGTCTGATATGACAATCGAAATCTTCCAAAAGGTTGTTGACGGCATTAAAGTAAAATAATCAGCTAATAAAAAAGCTGTCTTGCATTGCAAGACAGCTTTTTTTGTATAACGAAAACCACGCGATAGTCGCGTGG
>JAZSJR010000044.1:0-3384 GCA_045534415.1 Clostridia bacterium | reverse complement strand
ACATGGCTACGATCCGACTTCGGCAACAATCCCCGCATACCAACGAAGCTCTTCACTTTTAAGCGCCTGCAGGGCATGCCCAGTTATAATTAAATAATACAGTGTGAAGTTTACACCAAATAAAAGCATAAAAATCGTGATGATATAATCTACCGCTGCACTGTTATAGGCAGCAATGCTGGCATTTTTAATGGCAAAGCCACCGGTTCCGGCTGTTGAAAAGGCATTTAAAATGCTGTCAAACCACGGAAGTCCGGCAAGCTTTAAGCAAATAATTTCTGCCACTGTCATAACAATATAAATGCTATATAAAATTCTGGCAGTTCCACGCATTCTGGAAACAAGCTTTCCCACCTGAGGGCCGGGCACCTCTGCCCGCATGAGGTGAATTGATTGGGATGCGTGAGATTTTGGCAGAACCGCCAACACAAAAACCAAAACACCCATACCGCCAATCCAATGGGTAAAACTACGCCAAAATAACGTACTGTATGAAAGTGACTCAATATCCGAAAGAATCGTTGCGCCCGTTGTGGTAAAACCGGAAACTGTTTCAAAAAACGCATCCACATAAGAGGGAATCTCTCCGCTTAAATAAAACGGCAAGGCACCAAACAAAGAGGTCAGTATCCACACCATTGCCACAATCACAAAGCCCTCTTTGGCATAAAATTCCGTATTCTTTGGCTTTTTGTAACTGCAAATAAATCCCAATACCAGCTGACCCACAATGGCAATTAAAAAGCCGGACCAGGTTTTCTCCTGCATCATGCTGGCTACCAAAAACGGCAAACACATAAGTACCGCCATAATCAGCAAAATTCTGCCTAACAAATAGGCAACCATTTTATAATTCATAACGCTAAGCCTCCGCTATCTATTCAAAAACATCCTCAAGACTTTGCACATAGCCACTTGAATTGGTTACAATGATAACGCTGTCCCCTACCTCCAAATGGTCATTACCGCCGGGAATAATCACCCGACCATGGCGAATGATTGCTGCAAAGAGCATACCGGCCTTAGTCTGCAGATTTTTAAAGGGAATGCCGATGTAAAAGCTTTCTCCACGGACGCCAAACTCCAGCGCTTCTACCTGATTATTAACGATTTTATACAAGGTCTTCATATCCGAATCCCCTGAATCGTGCATTGCGCGAACATAACGGACAATACGGTTTGCTGTAATCTGCTTTGGTGAAATAAAGCTATCAAGTCCAAAGCTTTCCACCATATCCACAAAAGAAAGGCGGTCAATTTTAGAGATGATTTTATCCACCCCTAAAGATTGGGCATAAAGAGAAACAATAATATTTTCCTCATCAATACCGGTCAGGGCAACGCAAGCATCACAATCTGCAAGACCTTCCTCTAATAACGTAGGCTGGTCTGTACCGTCACCACAAATAATGGTGGCTTTGGGCAGGTTCTCCGAAAGATGCATACAACGTTCTTCATCCTGCTCTATAATTTTAACATCCACGTGGGATTCAGCCAAATGCCACGCCAGATAATAAGCAATTTTACCGCCGCCGATAATCAGCACATTTTTAGACTTTTCCTTAAACATATCAATGGATTTAAAAAAGGCAGCAAGCGCCCCATGAGAACCGGTAACGTGAATTTTATCTCCGGCATGGAGCACAAAATTACCATCGGGAATGATAACCTCATCCCCACGTTGAACCGCACAAATCAAAACCTTTTCCTTACACACCTTATGCAGTTCTGATAGCCGGTGACCTGCTAAATAGCCATTTTCTGGCAGCTTGATTTCTGCCAGTTCCACACGACCTTTGGAAAAACACTCCAGCGCAATAGCAGAGGGAAAACGCAAAATACGTGAAATATCCCGGGCAGCTTCAAACTCAGGGTTAACCACCATAGAAAGACCCAACTCTTCACGAATGAACCGGAGCTGCTGTGCATACTCTGGATTGCGGACTCTTGCTATGGTGTTTTTTGTACCAATCTTCTTTGCCATCAGGCAACTTAAAATATTAAGTTCATCAGAACTCGTAGCGGCAATCAAAAGGTCTGCCCGCTCTGCCCCTGCCTCAATCAAAGTATCATAATTGGCACCATTACCACTGATGCCCATAATATCAAAAGTATTGACAACATTATCTATAACCTTAGGATTTCTGTCAATGACCATAATGTCATGACCCTCCTGAGATAAAAACTCTGTTAAGGTTATGCCGACTTTTCCATCACCGACAATAATGATTTTCATAATACAAAGCCTCCCGCACTATCGTACACAACTTCATTTTTATTTTGCAGATTCATATAAAGCTCGCAAATCATCTGCGCTGAGTCTGTATACTTTTGGACAGAACTGACAGGTTATTTCTGCTCCACCATCTTTTTCTATCATATCTAAAAGCTCGTCAGCCCCCATGCTGATTAAGGCACGGCTTATTTTTTCATCACTGCAATCACAACGGTATTCATATTCTGCAGGTTCTAAATACTGCAAAACCAGTCCTTTTGTAACTGCTTCCAAAATTTCTTCGCCACTCATGCCGTCTTCAAGCATAGTTGTAACCGGCGGCAAACTCTCTAAGTTCTTTTCAAGAATACTTACTGCTTCATCCTCAGCACCGGGCAGCATCTGAACCATAAAACCACCGGCCTGACGGGCAGAAAGATCCATATCAACTAAAACTCCCAAAGCAATCGCTGTAGGAATCTGTTCAGATTTAGCAAAATAATAGGTAAAATCTTCACCAATTTCGCCTGTGACCAAAGGCACCTGACCAAGGTACGGCTCTTTTAAACCAAGGTCTTTTGAAATAGCCAAAGAACCGCGACCAATAGCACCACCAACATCCAGCTTTCCTTTTTTCAAGGGAAGGTCTACTAAAGGCTCATACACATAGCCTTTCACCATACCGGCACCATCAGCAGCTGTAACCATGCCGCCTAAAGGACCATCACCTTTAATATAGACAGTCATATTGTCAGTAGCTGACTTTAAGGATGCACCCATCAATGCCGTAACGGTTAAGGTTCTGCCCAAAGCCGCCGTTGCCACCGGAGAGGTGTTGTGAATTTTCTGTGCTGTGTTCACAATGTCCCGGCTGTCAATAAAACTGATTTTAAAATTGCCCCATTCTTCAATTGCTCTTATAATCTTTGCCATTTTTATCTTCCTTATCTGTTCGTTTACATTATTATCCTATTATAATTACTTATATTATAGCCCTTTTTATGACTAAAAGCAATCGTTATATCAAATTTCTTTTAAAAACAGAATATTTCTGTCCTTTTTAGTCTAAACTCTACCATAGACTTCCACTTGACAAAGAAAGTTCGGGCAGGTATAATAAGTAGTACAAACCCATGGGGACGCAACGGTTTCGACGGGGATGCTAATGG
>JAZSJR010000165.1:0-9176 GCA_045534415.1 Clostridia bacterium | reverse complement strand
CCAGAATTCGTAATGCTAACTCCGCACGGCACGAAACGGTTGATGTGCCCGCCTCTAATATGAAGAAGGCTATTGCGGCCATTCTGCTTGAGGAAGGGTATATAAAGAATTATCAGGTTATCGAAGATGGTAAACAAGGTGTTATCAGAATCGCCCTGAAGTATGTTGGAAAAGAAAAGGTTATCTCCGGTCTGCAGAGAGTATCTAAGCCGGGCCTCAGAATTTATAAGAATACTGAGGAACTGCCCAAGGTTTTAAAAGGCCTGGGTATCGCCATTATTTCCACATCCAAGGGAATTATGACCGATAAAAAGGCAAGGCAGGAAAACGTCGGTGGCGAGGTCCTGGCCTTTGTCTGGTAAAAAACTAGACAGGGAGGTGTCAGAGAATGTCCAGAATTGGTAAAATGCCGATTACGGTTCCCGGCGGCGTAGACGTTACCATCGGTGCGGCTAACGAAATTACCGTTAAGGGTCCCAAAGGCACATTAACAAAAAATTTACATCCTGATATGATTATCAAGAAGGAAGACAGTGTTATCACTGTTGAAAGACCTTCGGAAATAAAAGCTCACAAGTCTCTTCACGGTCTGACACGTACGCTGCTCAACAACATGATTGTCGGCGTAACAGAAGGCTATGAAAAGACCTTAGAAGTTAACGGCGTAGGTTACAGAGCTCAGCTGCAGGGCAAAAACCTGCTGATGAACCTGGGCTATTCCCATCCTGTAGAAATGGTTCCCGCTGAGGGCGTTACCATTGAAGTTCCGAACCCCAACACAATCATTGTTAAGGGTATCGACAAGCAGGTTGTTGGTGAATTCGCCGCTAAAGTAAGAGAAAAGAGATTGCCTGAACCTTACAAGGGCAAAGGTATCAAGTACTCTTATGAGCACATCAGACGCAAAGAAGGCAAAGCGGGCGGTAAGAAATAATATCACTTTGCGAAGTAGGCATGGCAAAATCCATGCAGCATAAAAAAAGGAGTGAAAAACGTGATTAAGAAGCCTGGCAGTAATGTGGCAAGACTCAGAAGACATAAAAGAGTTCGTAAACTGATCAGCGGAACTGCGGAACGTCCCAGACTGAACGTGTTCAGAAGCTTAAAGCATATTTATGCTCAGATCATTGACGATACAAAGGGCATTACACTGGTTTCCGCTTCTACCTTGGACGCAGAGCTCAAGGAGAACTATGGCGGTAACAAAGATGCGGCAAGAGCAGTTGGTAAGCTGGTTGCACAGCGTGCAATCGACGCGGGTATCAAATCCGTTGTATTTGACCGTGGCGGCTACATCTATCATGGCCGTGTACAGGAATTAGCCGAAGGCGCCCGTGAAGGCGGCCTGGAATTTTAAGAAAAGGAGGAAACCAGTTTGGCTCAGTTAATAGATGCAAGTGTTTTAGACATTAAAGAAAAAGTCGTAAAGCTCAGCCGTGTAGCAAAAACCGTTAAGGGCGGCCGTAGCATGCGCTTTTCAACATTGGTTGTCGTAGGTGACGAAAACGGTCATGTTGGTTGCGGAACCGGTAAGGCAATTGAAATTCCTGAAGCAATCCGCAAGGGCATTGAAGATGCAAAGAAAAACATGATTAAGGTTAACCTGACCGGCACCACCATTCCCCACGAAACAGTTGGCGAGTTTGGCGCAGGCAGAATTCTGTTAAAACCTGCTGCTCCCGGTACCGGTGTTATTGCCGGCGGTGCAGCCAGAGCTGTTGTTGAACTTGCAGGCATCAGAGACATCAGAACAAAGTCTCTGCGTTCCAACAACGCAAGCAACGTGGTAAAAGCAACAATTTCCGGATTAGCCTCCTTAAAGGATGCCGACGAAGTGGCAAAACTCAGAGGTAAATCTAAGGAAGACTTATAAGATTAAGGAGGTACGGTATTATGGCTATGCTTAAGGTTAAGCTTGTTAAAAGCACCATCGGCAGAAAGAAAGACCATATTGCTACGGTACACGCACTGGGTCTTAAAAAGATCCGGGATGAAAAAGAACATCAGGACAATCCCGCAATCCGCGGTATGATTGCCAAGGTGGACTATATGCTCGAGGTTGAAGAAATATAGTAGAAGGAGGTGCTCCCAATGAAACTGAACGAATTAAAGCCGGCAGAAGGCTCAAAGAAAGCAGCGTTCAGAGTTGGCCGTGGTCACGGTTCCGGTAATGGTAAAACAGCCGTCAGAGGTCACAAAGGTCAGAATGCCCGTTCAGGCGGTGGCGTAAGACCTGGCTTTGAAGGCGGACAGATGCCTCTTTACAGACGTTTGCCGAAGAAGGGCTTTACAAATATTTTTGCAAAAACTTATACACAGATTAATGTTTCAGATTTAAACAAATTTGCTGATGGTACTGAGGTAACAGCTGAAGTATTAAAGGCAGAGGAAATCATCAAGAAAGTAAATGACGGTGTTGTTGTTTTAGGTCGTGGTGATTTAACCGCTAAGAATCTGACAGTTAAAGCAGTACGTTTCTCTAAGACTGCAGCGGAAAAGATCGCAAACGCCGGAGGAAAGGCGGAGGTGATCTAAATGCTGCAGACGCTCAAAAACGCATGGAAGATTCCCGAACTGAGAAAGAAAATCCTTTACACATTGCTTATGTTAATCGTTTTCCGTCTTGGTTCCTATATCACAGTTCCCGGTTTGTCACCTGAAGCTATTAAAAGCATGATGGGTGGCTTCGACCAGGGCATCCAGGGGTTGTTGAATAACTTCTCCGGTGGTGCTTTAGAGAATGCTTCTATTTTCGCGATGAGCATTTCGCCGTATATCAACGCGTCCATCATTTTGCAGCTGTTAACAGTTGCAATTCCGGCGCTTGAGAGATTGGCAAAAGAGGGTGAAGAAGGCAGAAAAAAAATTGCTTCCTACACCCGTTACCTGACTGTTATTTTAGCTTTCCTGCAGGCAACCGGTTTATACTTTGGTTTAAAGTCCGGCATGGAAAACACTGGTGTGATGAGCTACATCATCGTAACCTTAACATTAACAGCCGGTACAGCATTTTTGATGTGGTTAGGCGAACAGATTACAGAAAAAGGTATTGGTAACGGTATCTCAATGTTAATCTTCGCCGGTATCGTTTCTCGTGGCCCGAGACTGATTCAGACCTTGATTGGTTTGGTTATGCCTACAGAAGGCACAACAATGAGCATTCAGTCTGTGGTTACCCTGATTGCAATTATCGTAATTGCAATTTTAGCAATTGCGTTTGTTGTTTTCATGAACGATGCAGAACGCAGAATTCCCGTACAGTATGCAAAACGTGTGGTTGGCAGAAAGATGTATGGCGGACAGAGCACACATATTCCCATTAAGGTGTCTATGGCTGGTGTAATGCCCATTATCTTTGCGGTATCCATCATGTCTTTCCCACAGACAATTAACATGTTCATCAATGGTCAGAATGGTGCTCCCGCTGGTTTCTGGGCAACAATTCTTGCTCTGTTCCAGCAGACTCATCCCTTCTACATTGTAGCGTACTTTGTACTGATTGTGTTCTTCACCTATTTCTACACAGCGATTCAGTTTAATCCCATTGAGATTTCTAATAACATGAAGAAGAACGGCGGCTTCGTTCCGGGTATTCGTCCTGGTAAGTCAACTTCTGACTTCATTTCAAGAATTCTCTCCAAGGTTACACTGTTTGGTTCACTGTTCTTAGCAGTGATTGCCGTTTTCCCAATTCTGATGGGTGTATTTATGCCGAGCATGGCAGGCGTTGCCATCGGCGGAACATCCTTGCTGATTATGGTTGGCGTTGCGCTTGAAACCGTTAAGCAGCTTGAATCTCAGATGCTGATGCGTCACTATAAGGGTTTCTTAGAATAGGGAGATAGGCATTATGAAATTGGTATTCTTTGGTCCGCCGGGTGCCGGTAAAGGCACTCAGGCGGCTAAGCTCTCAGAGTCTCTTGGTATTCCCGCCATTTCTACCGGACATATTATCCGACAGGCAATGGCAGAGGGAACACCGGTTGGCAAAATTGCTGAAGACTATATGAGCCGTGGAGCATTGCTTCCCGATGATGTAGTTGCTGCATTGGTAGCAGAGCGATTGCAAGCTGATGATTGCAAAAAGGGCTATATCTTAGACGGTTTCCCCAGAACCCTGGTTCAGGCCGAAATTATGGACAAAACCGGAATTGTGGTTGACCGTGTGATTGACATTGAAGTGCCTGATGAGGCCATCGTAAAACGTATGGCTGGCCGCCGTGTTTGTGCAAAATGCGGTGCAGCATTTCATGTAGAGTTCAATCCCCCAAAGCAGGAAGGCGTTTGTGATATCTGCGGTGAGGCACTTTCCATCCGCGAGGATGATGTGCCGGAGGTTGTTTTAAACCGCTTGAACATTTATCACGAACAGACAGAGCCTCTGAAAACTTATTACAATAAACAAAACAAACTGTTTGAGATTCCCGGTGAGGGTTCTGTTGAAGAAATCTTTGACCGGATTCAAAAAGCAGTTAAATAGTGAGGCGGAGCATATGATTAAAATCAAATCCCCCCACGAAATTGAAGCGATGCGGTCAGCCGGTAAGATTTTGGCTGAAACCTTTGAATACTTGGCAGAATCCATTCAGCCGGGTATTTCCACCGCAGAGCTTGATGACATTGCAGCCCGGTTTATCCGGAAAAACAATGCGACGTGTTCCTTTTGGCAGTATAACGGCTATCCGGCACACATTTGTTCATCGGTGAATGAACAGGTGGTACACGGAATCCCTTCTCGAAAGGTTAAACTTTGTGAAGGTGATATTGTCAGTCTTGATATCGGCGTTTACTATAAAGGGTATCACAGTGACAGTGCAAGAACCTTTGCCGTCGGTGAGATTAGCCCTGAAGCTGAGAAGCTGATTTGTGTAACAAAGGAAAGCTTTTATGAAGGCCTTAAAATGGCTCAGGCAGGTAACCGCGTGTTTGACATTGGTGCCGCAGTGCAAACCTATGTTGAGCAAAACGGATTCTCTGTTGTCAGAAGCTTAGTGGGTCACGGTGTTGGCAGTGCCCTTCATGAAGATCCTGAGGTTCCCAATTTCGGGACTCCGGGGCGGGGTGCTAGACTGATGCCAGGTATGACACTGGCGATTGAGCCGATGGTAAATCAAGGAACGTATCATGTAAATACCCTTTCCGACGGATGGACAGTGGTAACAGCAGATGGTAAGCTTTCTGCCCACTATGAGCATACTATTTTGGTCAAAGATGGGGAAGCGGAAATCTTAACATTGTGTTAGAGTTTTTTTGAGGTGATACTGTTGAACGTTTTTGCCGGTGATATTGTTTATGCAACTCAAGGCAGGGACAAAGACACTCCCTTTGTGGTTTTAGAGGTTTTAAACGATGAATATGTTCTGCTTTCAAACGGACGCAGACGAAAAGTCACAAAACCGAAGAAAAAGAAGATGAAGCACATAAAACAAAGTGGTTTTTCATCTTTACCGATTCAAGAAAAACTGAGAACCGGTGGTATTGTTACCAACCCTGATGTAAATAGGGCTTTGGCAGAAATAATCAGTAATCATGATGCATAGGAGGTTTTACTATGGCAAAAGACGGCGTTTTAGAGCTGGAAGGTACAGTCTTAGAGTCGCTACCCAATGCGATGTTCCAGGTTGAACTGGAGAACGGCCATCAGATTTTGGCTCACATCTCCGGTAAGCTTAGAATGAATTTTATCAGAATTTTACCGGGCGATAAGGTAACGGTTGAATTGTCGCCCTACGACCTGACGAAAGGCCGAATCACCTGGAGAGCAAAATAATTCAGGTGAAAAGCCGCATAGAGAATAAAAAAAGACGCTAAATGCAGTCTTTAAGGAGGAATTCACATGAAGGTCAGACCGTCTGTTAAACCCATTTGCGAAAAATGTAAAATCATCAAACGCAAAGGTAAAGTAATGGTGATTTGTGAAAATCCCAAGCATAAGCAGAAACAGGGCTGAGAACTATTTAGCCCCCTTTTTGGGGGTACCTACATGTTAAAACCCATGCGGGGCGGCTGCACGCTTTAGGCGTGACCTGCATGGTTAGGCATATACACGATGGAATTGTATTGGAGGTGTAAAAATGGCAAGAATTTCAGGTGTTGACTTACCTAGAGAAAAAAGAGTTGAAATCGGCTTGACTTACGTTTATGGTATCGGCCTTTCCAGCTCCCGTAAAATCCTGGCAAAAACCGGCATCAATCCCGATACACGTGTTAAGGATCTGACTGAGGACGAAGTTTCAAAGTTAAGAGACATCATTGACAACGAGTATACGGTAGAGGGTGACTTAAGACGTAACGTTGCTCTGGACATTAAACGACTGATGGAAATCGGTTGCTACAGAGGTATCCGTCACAGAAAGGGTTTACCGGTTCGCGGTCAGAGAACTAAGACTAACGCTAGAACCAGAAAAGGTCCGGCTAGAACTATTGCAAATAAGAAGAAATAATCGTTAACGCATCTTGGGACTGTGTCCTGATGTAAGTTTACGACAAAATGCGTCTGTATGCCGGTATCATCCGGTAAACATCAGAGCGCAGTTTCTTCCGATGTAAAAACCTTTCTAAATACATTGTCCCCATGGTGGACAGATTTTGAGCTTTGCGAAAGGAGGAGCAAACATGGCAAAAGTGGCAAGAAGAAGTACTCGCAGAAAAGCGAAGAAAAATATTGAGCGTGGTGCGGTGCATATCCAATCCACCTTTAACAACACGATTGTTACAATTACTGACGTGGCCGGCAATGCAATCAGCTGGGCGTCCTCCGGCGGGCTGGGCTTCCGTGGCTCCAGAAAGAGCACGCCGTTTGCTGCACAGATGGCAGCAGAAACCGCAGCAAAAGCTGCTATGGAACATGGTCTTAAAACTGTTGAGGTTTACGTTAAGGGCCCCGGTTCCGGTAGAGAAGCTGCAATTCGTGCACTGCAGGCAGCAGGTCTTGAGGTTAGCATGATTAAGGATGTTACCCCGATTCCTCACAACGGTTGCAGACCGCCGAAAAGAAGAAGAGTTTGATTCAAATTTTTTGAAGATTGGAGGATAAAGCTATGGCTAGAAATATGCAGCCCATATTAAAAAGATGCAGAACATTGGGTATTGAGCCTTCTGTTATGGGTATCGACAAGAGCTCTAACAGAAATCCCAAGCCGATGAGAAAAAAGCAGAGTGAATATGGTCGCCAGCTTACCGAAAAGCAGAAAGTTAAGTTCATCTACGGTATGCTCGAAAAGCAGTTCAGAGGAACTTACGAAAGCGCCATCAAAATGCCGGGTATTGCCGGTGAAAACCTGCTTCAGTTGTTAGAGGCCAGACTGGATAACGTTGTATTCAGACTGGGTCTTGCAAATACAAGACGCGAATCCAGACAGATGGTTAACCATGGTCACGTTTTAGTGAACGGCAAACGTCTTGACATTCCTTCATACCGTGTTAAAATCGGTGATGTTATCACTTTAAAGGAAAAGACAAAGAATTCCGACAGAATGAAGGATGTTGTAGAAGCTAATTCTACAAGACAGGTTCCGAAGTGGTTAGATATGGATAAAAACACTCTGACCGGTAAGGTTATTGCTTTTGCGCAGAGAGATGATATCGACTATGAAGTTGAAGAGCATCTGATTGTCGAATTGTATTCAAGATAATAGAGTGCTTGTCCGTTCATTTCGATATGATCAGGATTACCCTCGGCGCCTAAGTGCACAGATGTGTGTGCGACAATTAACCATGAATAAGGAGGGTTTAGTCTATGTTGGAAATTGAAAAACCAAATGTTGAGTGTTTGGAACTTGATCCGGACGGAAAATACGGTAAATTCGTTGCAGAGCCTTTAGAGCGTGGCTACGGCACAACACTTGGTAACTCCCTGAGAAGAATGCTTTTATCATCTCTTCCCGGTGCGGCAGCTACCAGTGTTAAAATCGACGGCGTGCTTCACGAATTTTCTACAATCCCCGGTGTGAAAGAAGATGTAACAGAAATCATCTTAAACATCAAGCAGATTGCTGTCAAGCTCCATTGCGATACCCCGAAGGTTGTATATATTGAAAAAGAGGGCGAAGGCGAAATCAAAGCCGGCGATATTAAGCTGGATTCTGATATCGAGATTTTTAATCCCGACCTGCACATCGCTACTTTAAACAAGGATGCAAAGCTGTACATGGAAATTACTTTCTGCAAGGGCAGAGGTTATGTTTCTGCAGAACGTAACAAGCAGCTGAACCAGAACATCATTGGTGTTATCCCTGTTGACTCAATTTATACACCGGTTCACCGGGTTAACTACTTTGTAGAAAACACCCGCGTTGGACAAATTACCGATTATGATAAACTCACGCTGGAAGTTTGGACCGATGGTTCCATTCGTCCCGATGAAGCAGTTAGCCTTGCTGCTAAAATCATTAACGAGCATTTAATGCAGTTCATCGATTTATCCGAAGAAGCAAAGAATGCTGAAATTATGATTGAGAAGGAAGAGGGCAAGAAGGAAAAGGTTCTTGAAATGACTATTGAAGAACTTGACCTTTCTGTTCGTTCCTACAACTGCTTAAAGCGTGCCGGTATCAATACGGTAGAAGATCTGACAAAACGTACCGAGGAAGATATGGTTAAGGTTAGAAACCTGGGCCGCAAGTCCTTGGAAGAAGTTATCGAAAAGCTTCACGGTTTGGGTCAGACCTTTGCAAAGAAAGAAGACTAATAACGATTTGGCAGACCTCATCCTCTATGCAGCTTTTGCTGTCGGGTCCGCCAAACAACCGATTAAAAGGAGGGTAATAAGATGCCGGGTACAAGAAAACTGGGTCGTCCTACCGACCAGAGAATTGCTATGCTCAGAAACCTTGTAACATCTCTCTTAGAAAACGGCAAGATTGAAACAACCTTAAGCCGTGCCAAAGAAGTTAGATGTATGGCAGAAAAAATGATTACTCTGGGTAAGGATAATTCCTTAGCATCCAGAAGAAGCGCTTTAGCTTACTTAATGAAGAAAAGCGTTGTATATAAGCTGTTTGAAGAAATCGCTCCCAAATATGCAGAGCGTAACGGCGGTTATACCAGAATCATTAAGACTGGCACAAGACGTGGCGATGCTGCAGAAATGGCAATCATTGAACTGGTAGACTAATTTAAACCAACAAAAGACTGTTAAAAAAGCTAAGCTTTTTTAACAGTCTTTTTTTCATTAT
>JAZSJR010000110.1:0-2441 GCA_045534415.1 Clostridia bacterium | reverse complement strand
CCGAAAACCCTTGTGCCACAAGGATTTATCGGGGTTTTATGGATTTATAAGGAGTTATGAAAATAGGCCTCTGCGCAACAATTCCTAATTTCATATGTGTTTATTCTCCTTTGTGTGCAAACAGTGGTTAAAATGCAATATTTTAGATTATATCGCATTAGGTTTGTTTTTTCAATAGTATGTCGGCAAATTCTTTACTTTAATGCCTCCAGGGATAATTCTCCGGCTAACTTAAACAGGGCATCCTGCAAAACCTGTTCCAAAGGAATACCGGCACTTTTTGCAATTTGGGTATAAAAATATGCTACCTCCGGCGCAAGGGTCAAGGTTACCTCGGTCATAACAGCCTCCTGCAATGCAAAAACTTTGCTTCATCCTATGAAACCCTTGACAGATATGATACAATATCTAGTAATGATATTATCACCGAGAGGATGAGAAAATAAATGGCAAACGATAAAAAGGTTGAGCAAATTACCGATATGGAGGTAGACTTTGCTCAGTGGTTTACCGACGTGTGCAAGAAAGCACAGCTGATTGATTATTCTTCCATTAAGGGTGTATTTATTTATCGCCCTTACGGCTATGCCATCTGGGAGAATATCCAAAATATTATGGATAAGGCTTTTAAGGAGCAGGGTGTTGAAAATGTGTATATGCCTCTGCTGATTCCTGAAAGCCTGCTGCAGAAGGAGAAGGATCACGTTGAGGGTTTTGCACCTGAATGTGCTTGGGTCACAATGGGTGGCGGAGAGAAGCTGGAAGAAAGATATGCTATTCGTCCTACTTCTGAGACCCTGTTCTGCGAGCATTTTGCCAATGTCCTGCAGACCCACCGTCAGCTTCCTATGAAGTATAACCAGTGGTGCAGCGTTCTGCGTTGGGAAAAGACTTCCCGTCCCTTCCTGCGCCACCGTGAGTTTTTGTGGCAGGAGGGTCACACCATCCATGCCACCGCTGAGGAAGCTAAGGAATTCACGGAAACCATGCTGAATGTCTATGCGGATTTCTGCGAGAATGTGCTGGCAATGCCTGTCACCCGCGGACAGAAAACCGACAAGGAAAAGTTCAACGGTGCGGAGGCTACCTACACCATCGAGTGCATGATGCACGACCGCAAAGCGCTGCAGGCCGGTACCTCCCACTATTTTGGAGATGGCTTTGCCAGAGCCTTCGGCATCGAGTTTACCGATAAGAACAATCAGAAGGTTCCGCCCCACGAAACCTCATGGGGTGTGTCCACCCGTCTGATTGGCGGCATCATCATGACCCATGGCGATAACAACGGTCTGGTTCTGCCTCCCAAGGTGGCACCTGTTCAGGTGGTCATTCTGCCTGGGGCTCAGCACAAGCCCGGCGTTCTGGATGCTGCCAATGAGCTGAAAAACCGCTTGATTAACGCCGGTTTCCGTGTGAAGCTGGATGATTCCGACAACTCCATGTGCTGGAAGTGTGCTGAGTATGAGATGAAGGGTGTGCCTCTGCGGGTGGAGTGCGGTCCCCGTGATTTGGAGAACGGTGAGTGTGTGCTGGTTCGCCGCAACGACCGTGAGAAAATCGTCTGCAAGCTGGAGGATTTGGAGAAAGCTGTGGCTGAGCAGCTGGAGGCTGTCCATCAGGGTATGTTTGAACGTGCCAAGAGAAATCTGGAGGAGCATATCTACGAGGCTCACTCTGTGGAGGAGGCAAAGGCTCTGCAGGATGCCAACGGTGGCTTCGTCAAGACCATGTGGTGCGGCGAGCTGGACTGCGAGCTGAAGATGAAGGAAGTGGCTGGAATGTCCTCCCGTTGTATTCCCTTTGCTCAGGAAAAGCTGGGTGACACCTGCGCTTGCTGCGGCAAGCCTGCCGGTAAGATGATTTACTGGGGCGTTGCGTACTAATTGAGACATATAAGGGAGGGCCGTGACCCTCCCTTATGCGTTTTTGGGGGAGAATATGGAGCGGATTATCATTATCGGCTGCGGTGGGGCCGGGAAAAGCACTCTGGCACGGCAGTTGGGAGAGAAGCTGGAGCTTCCGGTGGTGCATCTGGACAGGCTGTTCTGGAGACCCGGCTGGGTGCAGGTGTCTCAAGAGGAGTTTGATGACCTTCTTCGGGTGGAGCTGGAGAAGGAAAAATGGATCATGGATGGCAATTTCAATCGTACCATACCCCGGCGGGTGGAGCGATGCGATACCATTATTTATCTGGATTTTAACCGGTTTACCTGCCTGTGGGGTGTGATGAAGCGGCTTTTGACCAATATTGGAAAGGTTCGTCCTGATATGGGGGAGGGCTGTCCCGAGAAGATTGATTTTGAGTTTTTGAAGTGGATCTGGAATTTCAACAGGGATAAACGGGAAGGGTATTATCGTATTTTGAATGATGCGACCCATGCCCAGACCATCGTTCTGAAAAACCGCAGGATGGTTAGAAGGTTTCTGAATGGTTTGTAAAT
>JAZSJR010000063.1:0-3461 GCA_045534415.1 Clostridia bacterium | reverse complement strand
GCTTTGGCTCAGTTTGTCCGTTCTGAAGCGTTTTTTCCTATCCCTTAGACAAAAGGAGATGTAAAGAAATTATTTTTTTACATCTCCTTTTTTCATATAAAAATTAATCGATAATTTGTGCAAGATTTCGAGTGGTTTTTCCTTGATTCTTTCTTTTACTTATGGTATAATATTTTTCCAAGCCTTTTTTTGAACCTTATTTTTGTACTTGGGCGGGAGTATTACTAAAATAGTTGGAGGACATACATAATGAAAGCGAAATTATCGTCGATTTGGTACGGCGCGCTTAAGCTTTTAAAAGAAAAACAGGAGATTAGCCAATCGGCATATGACCATTGGGTAGAGCCTCTCATTCCGGTAGGGTTGACAGAGGAAGCCGTTTATTTAAAGGTTCCTACAGAACTGCATTTTGAGATTGTTAAATCTATGTATTTAGACCATATTAAAGAAGCAGTAAATCTCTGTGCGGATACGCATTATAATGTAGAAATTTTAGACTACAACGAGCCGTTACCGGCAGAACTTGAGGAAACCGTTACCTACGCAAACAGAACAGATGATGCCATTACGTTAAATCCGCGCTACACCTTCTCATCCTTTGTTGTAGGTGATTCTAACCAGCTTGCCCATGCAGCATCTCAGGCGGTATCAGAGCGCCCGGCGGATGCTTTTAACCCCTTGTTTATCTATGGTGGACCGGGGCTTGGTAAAACACACCTGGTACAGGCTATTGGTAACCGAATTAAAGAAAACAATCCTGCTGCCAACATTTTATACATCACCAGTGAGAAGTTCACCAATGATTTTATTAAAACCGTGGCAGATAAAAACATGGTTGATTTCAGAAATAAATACCGCACCTGTGATGTTTTAATTATTGACGATATTCAGTTTATTTCAAATAAAGACAGAACGCAGGTTGAGTTTTTCCATACCTTTAATGCGCTCCACGAGTCAAATAAGCAGATTATTATTACATCTGACCGTCCGCCCAGAGAAATTAAGGAATTGGAAGAACGCTTAAGAACCCGTTTTGAATGGGGTCTGATTGCCGATGTAAAGCCGCCGGATTTTGAAACCCGTGTTGCCATTTTAAAGAAAAAGGCAAGCGAAGAAAATTTCGAAGTGCCGGATGATATTCTGTTTTACATAGCTGAGCATTTAAAATCCAACATCCGTAACTTAGAGGGTGTTTTAAAGCGTTTGATGGCTTACAAGGTGCTGATGGGTAAAACCATCACCATGCAGCTTGCCGATGAAGCTATTAAAGAATTTTTAAATAAGTCAGATGACCCACACATCAATACCGAATATATTTTGTCTATTGTGTCAAACTATTTTAATCTGACATCTGATGAGATTCTGTCATCAAAGCGTACTCAGGAGATTTCCTATGCGCGTCACATTGCTATGTATTTAATGCGTGAATTTACCGGCCTTTCTCTGCCGAAAATCGGTAAAGAGTTAGGCGGCAGAAACCATGCCACCATTATTAACGGCATTAACAACATTAAAGACAGCATGGAAAAGAATGAAGATACAAAAAAGATTGTGGAAGAACTGATTACCAACTTAGAAAACAGACAGTAAGCGAGGTGGCGGCGTGAAGGTTTCTATTGAAACAGAATTTATTAAGCTTGACCAGTTATTAAAATATGCCGGCATTGCTTATTCGGGCAGTGACGCCAAAGAGCTGATTTGGTCAGGTAGCGTTAGTGTCAATGGCGAGGTCTGTGAGATGCGTGGTAAAAAAATCCGTCCCGGTGATGTGGTGTTTTTAGAGCTGGGGGATGAATATCTGGAAATTACGGTGGAGTAAACTATGTACATCAAAAGCCTGCATCTGAAAAATTTTCGTAATTATGATGAGCAGAGTCTTACCTTTGCTGAAAAGACAAATGTGTTTCAGGGGAACAATGCCCAGGGGAAAACCAATTTGCTTGAGGCACTTTACCTTTTCAGCATCGGTAAGTCTTTTCGCACGCATATGGATACGGATTTGATTCGTTTCGGCGAAGATTATTTAAAGGCAGAGCTTTTGTTTTGTGACAGAAACCGTGAACATACCTTAGAGATTATTGTTCTTCGTGAAAGAAAAAAGCAAATTAAAATTAATGGTGTTACCATCAGTCGTTTGAGTGAACTGATGGGGCATTTAAATGTAGTTTTATTTTACCCCGAGGAGCTGGGTCTTGTAAAAGAGGGACCTGGTGTGCGCCGCCGTTTTATGGATGTGGCGATATCACAGCTCAGACCGGGGTATTATCATACCTTGGGGCGGTATCACCGTGTCCTTGACCAGCGCAACAAGCTGATTAAAAAAATCAGGCAATCAGGCTCAGAGGGGCTTGCAGATACCCTTTCTGTTTGGAATGAACAGCTTGTGACGTATGGCATTGAGCTGATGGGGTACCGTCAGGAATTTATGAACCGATTAGGTGTTTTGGCAGAAAAGGCACATTTTGAAGCCTCGGGTGAAAAGTTGACGCTGGAGTATAAACCCTGGTTTGAAACAAAGGAAGCCTTTTTGGAGAAGCTTGCATCCGGTCTATCTCGTGAACTTGAGCAAGGCTACACCCTGTATGGACCCCACCGTGAGGACTTTGGTATTTATATCAATGATACTGAGGCTAAAGTGTTTGGCTCGCAGGGTCAGCAGAGAAGTGCTGTGGTTTCCTTAAAGCTTGCCCAGGCTGACCTTTTGTTTGAGGAATATGGAGAATATCCGGTGCTACTTTTAGATGACATTATGAGTGAGCTTGACCAGAACCGCAGGGCATATCTTGCCGGCAAGATTCCCGGCAAGCAGGTGTTTATCACCTGCACAGAGCTTGATTCCATGCTTCCCGAGGGAAAACTTTTTACGGTGTCAAAGGGTCAGGCAGTATTACAGTAAAAAAGAGGGAAATATATGTTTTTACATTTGGGTTCCGATGTAGTTGTGAATATGGCAGATGTGATTGCAATTTTGGATTTGGATGTGACTAGTACATCCAAAATCACCCGTGAGTTTTTGGCTGTGGCAGAAGACGAGGGCTTTGTGGTGAATGTGTCTGAAGACTTGCCCAAATCCTTTGTCATCACTGAAATTGATAAAAAAAGCCGTGTGTTCGTTTCGCCCATTTCTACGGCAACGCTATTAAAGCGTGCTAAGGGGAATGGCGGAATTATTGGACTATAATTGGCATAAAAAAAGACCGAATATGAGGTGTACCTGAAAGGACAATAAAAGGTCGTAGCAATTTGCTACGACCTTTCGTCATTATAAAAACAATCTAATTCCCATTTTAAGGTGTTGGTGTCTATGTATTCCCATATTTTCTGATAATCTTTTTCATTACGAATTATGTGGTCGTGAAATGACCTTTGCCATATAGAATCACCAATTTCTTTTGTCACCATTATTTTAAATGAGCGAATAATGTCTTCAATATTCTTTCTAGGGGACGATGCCCTCATCG
>JAZSJR010000160.1:0-6172 GCA_045534415.1 Clostridia bacterium | reverse complement strand
CGCGTGGTTTTCGTTATACAATAAAAATAGGTTGCAGTAAAAACTGCAACCTATTTTTTGCTTAAGCATTATAGTATTTTAATACAATCTGATTCATTTCATCCATTTTCTTTTCCATGTCCTCTACCAGCTTAAGCTGTGTTCTTGCACGGTCTAGGTTATGGTTTTTCTTATGGATTCTGAAATACACATCACCATTTAAGTGGTCAGTTAAGAATCGCATACCGCACTCCAAGGTCATGAGCTTAGCCGAAAAGGCCAAAAGTTCAATTTCTTTCGGCGTAAAGCTGTCTTTCAGTTCCTCAATATAGCCCTTTGTATACTGCTCAAACAGTTCCAAATCCATCCACACATTGGATAAATCCTGCTCATCTTCTGCTGCTGTGCTGGCTCCAAAACGAATGGAATCACCAAATTCATAGAGCATAGAACCGGGCATAACCATATCTAAATCAATAACGCAAACGCCCTCTCCTGTGGTATCATCTAAAAGAACGTTATTAAGCTTCGTATCGTTATGGGTTACACGCAGAGGAATTTCGCCACTGGCGATGGCATCTACAACCAGTGATGCCTCTGCCTCGCGCTCAAGTAAAAAGTTGATTTCTTTTAAGACTTCAGAACGTCTGCCTACTCTATCAGCCTCAATGGCCTCTTTAAACTGCCTGTAACGGTCAACAGTATTATGAAAATTTGGAATTGTTTCGTGCAATTTATCTGCCGGGAAGTTCTTTAAAAGGTTTTGAAAGTTACCAAACGCCTTTGCCACGCGATAAAACATTTCCGGATTTTCAATGGTCTGATAGCTCCGGGCATTACCAATAAAAAGATACATCCGGAACACATCACCCTCTTCGGTCTGATGATAAAATTTTCCATCATTTGCAGGAATCAGTGTTAAGGTTTCCCGGTAAGGGTCACCGAAATTAGAAATGATTCTGTTATGCAGATATTCCGTAACAGCCACCACATTATCAATAACCTGCGTAGGTTCTTTGAACACATTGTCATTAACCCGCTACAAAATGTAACGTCTGCCGGTGGTCTCAATCAGATAAGTTTCATTAATATGCCCTTCTCCGTAAATGCGAGCGCCGATATAATCACCTTTATAAGCAAACTTTGAACAAAGCTCCTTATAATCATAACTTTTCATCGTATGCCTCCTAACAGTCTGCTAACGCAATTTCTCACATACGCCAATTTTATCACAGACAAGGCAAAAAATCAACTGCTAATTCTCTTTATATGCACCCCACCTTATTCGGCTAATTGATTAATCATACCAAGCAACTCTTTAACAATGGTTGTATCTGTGTTGTCTTTAAGCTGATAGGGGTTAAAATCACGGAACATAGCTACTTCATATCCGCCACGGCAAATCTGATCCTGCGAGGGCAGATAGCTATAATAACCATTGCCGATGGAAAGGGACAAGGTGTGTTGATAGGGGCTGAAATGCCTCAAGCGCAGGGTCATTTCTGTAAACATTTCAAAGGGGAAAGGTACAAACACAACAGGGCCTACCGCAATCACGGTTTCTTTCAGCACAAGCTCTGTTTCCACAGGGTGACCTGCCTCATATTCTGCCATAACCTTACGAAGATGATAGCATCTGCCGTAATAATCATTTTTTCTTCTTCTGTGTGAGTGGCATACTCTGCTACCGCATCCTCATAAGACATCTGAGGCTTATAGGGCAATTTCACATCCTGCATCATTACCTTCATATCAATGGGGCGATAGTCTTTAATTGAACGGTAAGCGCGAACCGCATCTGATGCCGCTTCCCCGCCAAGCTCCATGGCAAGCTCTAAATTTGCCGCCGTGCTGCCGTCAGAAAGATTCGGCCCGGTATCACCGATAGGGCCGTTAATAAACGCCGTCATAGCGCCGGTCTGCGCCTCTAACCGGTCAATCATAACACTTGACCAGTCACGGGTGACTTCATAGTTATTACCTGCCGCTGTGCAATGGGGTGCCGTAATGCACCATATTGGCCAGGGGCTTTTTATCTTTAGTCACAAAGCTGATCACTGTCATGGTCGGGTCAAAAGTGCCCCAGGGGTTCTGCCCCAAACCAATTGTGCCACGCAAAGTGACCTCACGTCGATTGATACCAACGTGGCTTTCGATTGTTGCCACGCCCATATACGCCTCTTGCAGATTGGCAAGAGCTTCCTTTGCGGCTTTCACCGCACCGGGGCGAAGCACAGTTTGTATATATTCATTATCTTTAATATTTGAGTCTGTGGCAGGGCTTGAATGGGTGTGGGTGCAATCAATAATAATATTTTCATAAGGCACACCGGTTTCACGGCTGATAAGGTCTCTTAAAGTCTCAAATTCATCATTCATCAAAAAGATAATGGTGAGATTCACTAAAAGTGAGCGCACGCCGTCATACTCAAATGCAAAGGCTGTTGCCTGCAAATCATCGTGAATCACCTCTGTGTCACGAATAACGGGATATCCATAAAGCTGTGCCATTTTAACGGGAGAAATAACACCACGTCCCACACCAACTTTTGCTGTTTTTACTTCATGGATGTCATTCATCCTCCCTGCAACTGCTATAACTTATCTGACAATTTCTAAAACTTCAACACCGATAGATGCATAGTCTACCGTAATGTTCCCCGCAGCATCAGGCACATAGGTACGGCCTGAGCAAAGACCACGCACAGTTGCCCCACTGCCAATATGAATGGTGGCACTCTGCTCGCTTCTTGTTTTGTTCACGGTGAACAAATAGCCTTTGGCCACATAAGATTTTGCCATTGACTCAAACCAATCGCCGGCCTCTATCGTATAAACAGGAGCCTCATCAACGGAAAGAATCATAGGATAGAAGCCCTCAATTTCGTTACAAACGGTTAAAAGGTCTTCCCAACCGGCATCATCCATTTGGAAGCCATTGTACCAGATAATACCCTGCATGCCGGCACAAAGTGCCTGGAATGCCATGTTACGCATTTCTGCTTCATCGGGGCCACGAAGGGCACCGCCCTTTTTATAGGACTGCAGAACTGCAAAGTGCGGTCTGTTCCCTTCCGGCATATATTTAGTAATAGCCGAAATATGATCTGTAACCTTAGATAAATCATCTGTGCCGTCACCTAATTCAATCGGATAGGACGATGTATTCACAGTATCTGCAAAACGCAGTTGCTCACGCTGATTATGAGCACGGCTTGTAGCATTAAAGGTGAAGCCATCAGGGTCTAAGTCAGATAAAATCCGACCTGCCCACTCCACCTCGGCACCATAGCGCTGGCTGGACATTTCATCAGCCATATAATAGCCTAAAATTGCCGGATGGTCCAAGGTTTTTGCAAAGCTTTCATAAACAGCTCTTGAATCGGCGGTGTTTTTAATAACACTTGAAAACCGACCGGTAGCATTAACCTTTGAATATAAGAAATGTGTCAGGGGCGCAGTCATTTTAATGCCCCGTGCGTGAGCATAATCAAGCAGGGCTGTATCAACACTGGTTGTTATCTCCCCTGCGCTGTTGCGCCCGATGGGAATCCATATGTAACCGTAGGGAACAATTAAATCAATAGCAGAACCGTCAATTTTGTCAATCAGCTCATACAGCTTGTTTTCGCCATAAACGCCCATTAAAAAGGTTGGCTTACCGTCAATCACATATCGACCATATTCATCAAAATAGTTATTGGGGCGATAGTCTGCCGGGCGTTTTCTCAGCTTCCACTCACGCTGACCGTAACACTTATCTAAAGAAGCATTATCTAAAGAAAGCTGCAGATAATAATCCTTATTCATCTCCAGATTCCCTGACGAGAAAGTAAAGGAAAGTGTATCACTAAAATCAGAGCGTGATGCCGATGCAATGACAGCATCTTTTTCATCCACAATTTTAGCTGTTACAACTGAATTTGTCAAATCATAAATGTTGTAGCTGTTAACATTGACAGAAAGAACAATGTCGTTCTCGCCGCCCTCGCCATAGATAAAGCCCTTATAAGTGGGTTTTTCTAAAACAGCGTCAATAAAGGGGTCAAAGCCAACTGTATAGAGGCAAACATCATCATACCAGCCAAGACCTCTGTTAACGCTCCGTTCTAAATAGCAGGTTACAGCAACACGGTCAACCGCAAAATCACAAATCGCATATTGCATAGACTGCATCCAGTCTGTTGTGCCGTTAACGGTTTCATCAATGATATAAATAGATTTTGACTCGTTTGTGCTTGTGTTTATAAAGGTCATGGTTGTACGCAGACCCTCGGCATAGTCATCCTTTCCGGAATCTGCTACGGTGCCTGAGATTCCCTCGGATTTCAGCATGGCGGTCATTAAAATGCCTGTGCCGGCAGGAATGTTTAAATTGCTTACCACATAAGACAACGTACCCTGACCGGAGATTTCAGAAGCACCATCAACGCTGTATGCACCGCCGCCATTAATGCCGGCTGTGGGGTCAATCTGATTTGCATCGTAATGATATTGGGTTGTCACATTGCCGGGCAAAGGGTCACCCTCAAAATCCTGCTTGAATATAAGGTTTTTTTCATAGCGGTTAACATCATAAATCGGCACATCCTCAACCACTGGCACAAGGATTGGCTCTGCCAGGGGTTTTACCGAATCAAGGCTGTCAAACGCCATAACTTTAACTTTAGATACATCGTGATAATTGCCGGAGATGGTAAAGTTTACGCTCTCAGCATCTGCAGAAATTGTCACCGTTTTATGCTCAACAGCCACCAAGGATTCGCCTTGGGCTGTTGTCTTATAAAGTGCTACAAAAAGTTGTGATGAAAGAAGTGCACCAGTATGGTTTTTAACAGGCAATTCTATGGGGATTCCATAAGTGGTACTACCCTTTTTTTCTAATGAAATGGTCAAAGGATACATAGATAGGGGCATATAGACCGTGGTAAAATCAAGGCTCGTTGTACCGGAAACCTTATTCCCTGTCATGTCACAAACCTTTGAAAAATCAAGCGTATAGTCTGTTGTATAGTCAAGATTCTCTGAAACGGAAACCCGCAGTTTGTTTGGGGCAATGTTTTCAACCAAAATGCCCTCGGCACTGCCGCCAACGGTAACATTACCGGTCTGATTTGCCGCAAGGGGTCTTGAAAACGTCAGGTCAAAGGAAGGTGTACGAGAAACATCCGTCTCCCCGTCACGGATGCTCGCCTGTGTCAGAGTGACCATGTCTGATGCCTTTTTAACTGCCATGATGCTTGCATCATCTAACAAAATCGTGAAACCCTTCGCAGGAAAATTATCTGCACTACACCAGTTTCTCAGGTCAGCTCTTGCAACAATCATATCTTTGCTGTTGCTGACAACTTTATTTTTTATCATCAGCTTTTCATCATCATAAATATATGCCGCTCTTGTGTTTTTATCAACATAAATAACTGCGGTATACCATGTATCACGCTGATAAGATACAGGACGGACAGGAGTCGCAGCGATATGAGGGTTGTTTGACTGATCAACCTCATATATCTTATTATCACTGCGAATTGTCAAAAGACATGTATCCGTGTTTGCGCTTGATATTTTTGTGTCATGACCGCCGGCACCAATTTGCCACTGGCCGGTTCCGTTTTCTTCCGGAATTTTAAATTTAAAAGAAATATATGCCGCATCTTGATCATCGCCAAAGGTAACAGTTTGGGTAGCAAGGGCTGTTGTACCCTCTTGGGTTGCCTTTAAAACATGGTTATCCGAGCCTGTGCGTTCAGGCACAATGGCAAGTTCAACTCTGTCAAAGTCGATCGTTGCACTATAAGCCGTTGGGCGTTGAGCTGTAGTTTTTGAAAAGCTCCATACATCATCAGAATATGTATAACTGCTCGCGCCTTCGGTAATGGCAGCATTCCCCTCAAAATCAGAGGTATAAACGGTCGGCGCATAGCTTGCAGAAACAGGCAACATTGCCAACAACATAGCCGAAGCTAAAATTGCAGAAATAACTTTTTTAACCACAACAACACATCCTTTAACAATTCTTAAGTCTTATGCTTTCCCATTTTGGAGAAACTGTCACCAACAGGTGACTGATGAGGCATCGTAGGGTGCAGCGTTTACGATGCACCGCTTTCGGAATGTCGGTAACCGCCATTCCCTACATTTCCACCTCATCCGAGCGACTTTGTCGCCCACCTGAAAGTGAATTGACCCATAG
>JAZSJR010000026.1:0-3401 GCA_045534415.1 Clostridia bacterium | reverse complement strand
CCGTTTACGGGTAGCAAGAAGAAGTAGGCAAAAAAAGACATCCGCACATGATCGACTGCCTGAAACAGTAATGCGGTGTCAAACTTCTATGCCCCTTTTAGGGGTTAAGCCTGTAAGAGTCCCTTCTAGGGGCTGTGCATGCCACCAGTTTACTGGTGGTCTTGACTACCGAAAACCACCCGATAGTATCGGAACAGCAAAAGCTCGGAGAATTTACTTATAATTGCATTCTCAGCTTTTCCAAAATCTTTTTTTCAAGCCTTGAAACCTGCACCTGAGAAATGCCAAGACGTTTTGCGATTTGTGCCTGGGTTTCTTCCTTGCTGTACCTGAGCATAATGATGGCTTTTTCACGAGGCGGCAAAGCATCAATTAACTCTGCAAGTGCCAGGCGGGTCACAAAAGTGTCCTCATCATTTTTTGAGGGAATCAGGTCTTTTAAGCTGGTGTTTGAATCACCGGCGGGCGCATCTAAAGAATCAGGCGTTCTTGTGGCGGTTATGGCAGATGCCAGCTCAACTGGGTCCAGGGATAACCGGGCAGCGAGTTCTGAAACAGTTGGTTCTTTGCCGTTTTCTTTCGTAAGCTTTTCGCTTAAGGCGGTGGCTTTAGCGGCCATCATCTTATATGTACGGCTTACCTTAATTGGCCCTGTGTCCCGCAAATGACGACGTATTTCCCCCATCATCATGGGAACAGCATAGGTTGAAAACTGAAGACCGAGGTCAGAATTAAAATTTTCTATGGCTTTTAACAGGCCTAAAGCGGCAAGTTGAAACAAGTCATCAGTTTCAACACCGCGGTTTAAGAAACGATTTACGACCATATAAATGAGCCCTGTGTTCTCCCTAATGATTTGCTCCTTAGAGGCTGCATCTCCCAAAGCACTGCGGTGGATTAAGTCAGTTGTTACCATTATCTGCACCTGCCTTAAGAGGGAGAGCCGATTTCTTTTGTCAGCGTGACAATGGTGCCTTGACCGGGGGTAGATTCAACTGACATTGAGTCCATAAAGGTTTCCATAACAGTAAAACCCATACCAGAACGCTCTGTATCTGCGCTGTGGCTGTAAAGAGGCTGGGTGGCAAGACTTATGTCTTCAATTCCTTTTCCCTCATCTGCAACCTGAATGGTAACGGTGGATTGCGTTAGTAGACAGGTGACGGTGACCATTCCGCCTGTGTTTTCATACCCGTGGACGATGGCGTTTGTAACTGCTTCTGAAACAGCGGTTTTAATATCAGCAAGTTCTGAAACCGTGGGGTCTAACTGGCTGATGAAAGCAGCCACAGCAGACCGTGCAAAGCTTTCGTTGGCTGATTTACTTAAAAATTCTAATTTCATTTTGTTATCCATTTTTATGCCCCCTTTATTTCGCTCATCGCCTGGCTTAGCGTTGGGTATACCCCAATGATGCGCGCCAGGCCTGACATGGTTATGAGCCGATTCATCTGTGGATTGGTGCAAACGAGGGCAACACCGCCGCCAATGGAATGAATCAGTTTATAGCGCCCGATGACCATTCCGATGCCGGAACTATCCATAAAAGAAAGAGCGGAAAAATCAAAAATCAGATTTTTAACATCCCTTTCAATAATCGCTCTCTCAATGGTTCTGCGTGTTTGCTCGGCACTGTGATGGTCAAGCTCGCCGGAGAGGGCAACAATCAGTGTTCTTTTGTTTAATTTGAGTGTCATCTCCAAAAAAATTCCTCCTTTGTAATATATAAATGTAAAATTTTACCATTTACATATTCAACAGGAGGTATCCGTTTTCCTTTGATGAAAAAGAAAAGGTTTTGTCGAATCAAAAAAACTTTTCGACAAAACCTTTTTAATCTTATTTTGTATGTTATTTTTAGTCAGTTAAAACGGTTTTATAAACCTTTCGCAGATAGATGATGCACATAATAAGGGAAACACATTCTGCAATGCAAAAGGCAAACCATACATAGTTAACGTTTCCGAGTAGAGACAACAGATATGCAGCTGGCAACAGAACCACAAGCTGGCGGGCAATGGAGATGAACATACTGATCATACCCCTGCCAACAGCCTGAAAGACGGAGGTTACAATGATACAGAAGCCGGCAAGCAAAAAGTGCAGGCTAATGATTCTGAGTGCCGGAATGCCAATGGCAAGCATATCAGAAGAGGCATCAAAGATATTTAATAATGCCTCGGGGAAGATTTGCATCACAATTAAGCCTACGGACATCAGCGCTGTTGCATACAGAATAGAGAGTTTAATGGTTTTAACCATTCTTTCCTTTTTCTTTGCACCAAGGTTATAGGCAATGATGGGAATCATGCCGTTATTTAAACCGAAGATGGGCATAAAGATGAAGCTTTGCAGCTTAAAGTAAACACCAAAAACAGCAACGGCGGTTTCCTTAAAGCCCATTAAAATTTGGTTTAGACCAAAGGTCATAATTGACGCGATGGACTGCATGATGATGGAGGGGAAGCCGACGGAATAAATTCGTTTGATAATTTTGGTATCGGGGCGGAAACCCTTGAAGTTAAGGGTAATTTCCTTGTTGAATTTCAGGTTTAAGATGATGCCCATACACATAGCGCAAATCTGACCGATAACGGTGGCAATGGCAGCACCGGCAACTTCTAAGTGGGGCAGACCAAACCAGCCAAAAATTAAAATCGGGTCTAAAATGATGTTGATGACCGCGCCGAAAACCTGGGTATACATACTATAAATTGTTTTGCCAGTGGATTGGAGCAACCGCTCGAAAATGATTTGCCCAAACAAACCAAAGGACACAGTTGACACAATGGTTAAATAGTCGGTGCCATAATTTAAGATGGTAGGTATGTCTGTTTGAGTGCGAAAGAAAAAGGCTGAGCCGAAAATGCCGAAGATAACAAAGAGCAGGTAGCTTAAGCCGTAGAGGAAAATACCATTGGTGGCGGCACGGTTTACATCCTGCATGTTTTTCTCACCCAATCTTCTGGAGAGCAAGGCGTTCACACCGACGCCTGTACCTGCGGCAACGGCTATCATAAGGCTTTGAATGGGAAAGGCAAGAGAAACGGCCGTTAAGGCATCTTCACTGATGCGGGAAACAAAAATGCTGTCTACAATGTTGTAGAGTGCCTGCACCAGCATGGAAATCATCATAGGCAGGGACATTGAAATGAGTAATTTGTTAATAGGCATAACGCCCATTTTGTTTTCTTTTGCTGTTTGGGTCATAATGTATCCTTTCTGTTTTGGTTATTGTTCTAAAAAGGCTTTTAGGTTTGTGAGGCTTTTGTTTGCCAATGTTCTGCCAATGTCATATGCTTCTTGCAGCTTGGCAGGGTCTTTCTCGATTCGTTCCACAGGCAGAGGTGTTTCGGGACGAAAGACAAACACATCACCTTTTGCCTCTTTTTCGGCTATAT
>JAZSJR010000102.1:0-5516 GCA_045534415.1 Clostridia bacterium | reverse complement strand
AATCCCTCCACCACCTTCGGTGGTCCCCCTCCCTTTAGGCAAGGGAGGCTTTTCTCACAAAATAAATTTGCTAAATTTTCAACATTTCTAGACAACTAAACTTATCAACGTCTTTTTAGGTTTATTTCTAGTCATCGGTTAACCTTTTTTGGACCACGCGACTATCGCGTGGTTTTCGTTATTATACAATAAAAAAGACTGCAAGTTTGCAGTCTTTTTTTATTTATCTGTTTCTTCCGATTTTTTCCCTATGCCAACACTTAAATTCAGTCTGCCATCATCCATATAATCTGCCATCAGCATTCTGAGCGCCGCAATGGCAGGCACGCCAAAAATCATACCCCAAATGCCGAACATACCGCCAAAAATCAAAATGGCAAATATAACCCAGAACGGACTAACACCAACCGAATTTCCTAAAATTTTCGGTCCCAGCCAAATACCGTCAAACTGCTGCAGAACGAAAATAAACAAGGCAACCCAAATTGCAGGATAAATACCGCCAACCAAAAGAGAAACTAGCACAGCAGGCACAGCACCAATGAAGGGACCAAAATACGGAATCATGTTAAAGACCATAACAATAACAGCCATTAAAACTCCATAAGGCACCCTGAGGATAGAAAAGCCTATCAGCGCCAAGATACCAATAATGAACGAATCAACCATTTTTCCAAAGAAAAACTTATAAAAAATACCGCTGATTTTGCCCACATAAGCACCCACTCTATCCATGGTGCTTTGTTTCATAACAAGGCCAAACAGAACACGAACCAAACGGAAAAGGCTGTTCTTTTCTAAGAGTGCATAGGCACAAATAACAATGCCCATCAACCAGTCCATTAAAACATCCGTCACATCTTTAAAGCCTTTCACATAACTCCAGGCATCCTGCATAAAAATGTTTTGCATAATCGCCTTTGTATCAAAATTGTCCAACAAACCATCAAGATGTAATCTGTCTAATATGCCGCCTTCCTTATCGATGTTACCCATAAACAGCTCAATTTCTGTCAAATATTCAGGCAGTTTCTTTAAAAAATCTGTTACACTGGCAGATAACCTCGGCAAAATCACGCTGAATGCTAACATAATTAAAGCCACAAAGGTAAAATATACGCTTAAAACCGAAATGGTCTTCCTGTGCTTCACGATCCACTTTTTCTTATTACCGGAGAGTTTTCGCTCTACTGAAAGCGTTGCAGGATACAGAAAAAATGCTAATACAAAACCTATAATAAATGGGGTAAATAACGATATAATACCGCTGACAGTCTTAAAAATTTCCGTCAGATTATCAAAGGTTTTATAAACTGTAATCAAGGCAACACCAAATAAAAACGCACCCAGCCACTTTTTCCAGTAAAAACCGTTTTTATCCATAATTGCTCTCCTTTCGTCACTTCAAAAACTTGCTCACAATATAGTCGTGCGCCTCGTTTTCCGCTTGGTCACACAGAGGCAAAAGCTTTATCTCTTCACCATATTTTCTGAGTAGTGCCTGAGACAGCAAATAATCTGCCAGCACAGGATTTTTAGGAAGCAAAGGACCGTGCAAGTATGTTCCAATCAGGTTTTTATAAACAGCACCGCAGGTTTTATCCTCGCCGTTATTCCCATAGCCGTGCAGCACCGTTCCCAAAGGCTTGCATGTGCCTAGCCGGGTCTTTCCGCTATGGTTTTCAAACCCCACAACCAAGGTCTTCTCCCCCGCCACACAGGCTTCAATCACCACATCACCAATGTGGCGTTTTTCGTCATCTTCTGTATAAACATCTAAAATTCCTAACCCCTCACAACACTCACCTTTTTGAACAAAGGTTTTTCCCAGCATGGGATAGGCGCCACAAAGAGCCAGCAAAACGCCATCGGATTCTACATACTCACAAAGAGCTTGTTTTTCTTTTTGCAAGCGGTCAAGAGCCAGTTTTTGTTCTCTGTCAGAACCGCCGCCTAAAATTACAATATCAAATTTCTTAAAGTCAAGGCTGTCAGCAGCTCCCACGCTCACTACCTCAGCATCCATATCCCGCCAGGTCAAACGGTGTTTGAGGGAAAGGACATTCCCCTTATCTCCATACATATTTAAAAGTTCAGGAAACAGATGTCCAATTGTTAGTTTTTTACGCTCCATGCTTGGCACCGCCTTCCATCTCTTTTAAAATTTCCTGCATAGTGAAAACAACTGTGTAGTTCACCAGGGCATAGCAAACATCTCCGTCACCCGCCAGTAGCTTTTTGACTGCCTCTTTTAAATCCCGGGTCTTTTCCTGCATGGTTTCCGTGTAGCCTATATGCTTCATCCGGAGCATCAAATCATCTGCACGGTAGCCCGTTACCACCAAATGCTTCACGCTCTCGTGCATCAGCTTTTCAAAATCCACACTCCATATCCAGGAGATATCCTGTCCATCTGAGGGGTTATCATTCACGCCAATTAAAACGTTTTTCTCTCTTGTATCAGCCATCACTGTTGCAAGAGCCTGATTGAATCCGGCAGGATTTTTAGCCAGATTTAAAATTACGGTTTTATTCCCTATCTGAAAGCTTTCCATACGCCCGGTTTGGGGACGATATGCAGTCAGCACAGCCTGATGGTCCGGTGCCTTGCCCAGCGCAAGCACCGCTCCGCTGTAAGAAAGGGCAATATTATAAACATTATAAAAACCCCGGTAATCTACCGTAAAGGATGCTGTATTCTCTCTGTATGACAGTTTAAAGGATAAACCGTTAGAAATATCTACATCATAGATGCGAAAATCCGGTTCCTGCCGACAGAAATCACAGTCCGGACAAGCAAACTTACCCAATTGACTATAGTGATGATATTCATAGGATAAAGGCGCACCACAGAACGGACAAAAACGACTTTCGCTGCTATCTGCCTGCTCACGGCTTACCGCCTCATCCACACAAACATAATGGCAAACCCGGTCTTTTTCTTTTCCCAACTGCGCCACAACAGGGTCATCTCCGTTTAAAATCAGCTGTGTTTTGGGAGAAAGAGCAAGAGCGCGACGCAAAAAATCAACGGTTAAGTCCACCTCACCATACCTGTCAAGCTGATCCTGAAACAGATTGGTAATCACCATATAATCCGGCTTAATGTGAGCAAACACTTTAACAGCGGATGCTTCATCCACCTCAAGGCAGGCATAATCTGCCCGGAGTCTGCCTAATAAATCTGCCTTTTCACAAAAGGCGCAGCAAACACCCCAAATCATATTGGCACCCAGCTTGTTGCAAACAATGCGGTTTCCGCCGGACTCAAGCATTGTAGCAAGGAGGGTGTTGGTTGTGGTTTTTCCGTTTGTTCCGCAAACCACAATCACATCCCGCTTCACCTGTCCGGCAAGAAGCGTCATAACTTTGGGGCAAATTTTAAGAGCCACCTGCCCCGGCATAGAAGAACCATTTTTACCCAGCAAACGGCTTGCAAAAATTGCAAGCTTACATGCCCATATAGCAAGAATCAATCGAATCCTCATAACACTTTCTCTCCTGTCGCCCAGTTTCATTTCTACTTATATTTATTATACACCATTTTTTTCTTAAATCAAGGTCTGCAATAAGAACGTAACATAATTTTATTGTCCGCAAATTCCTAAAAATAATCACCGTTTTTTTAAGACGTCATATGATGTAGTATAACGACGCAAAGGAGGTAAACGGTTATGGGATGCAATAACGGCTTATTCGGTGGTTCCGGCAACAACTGCTGCCTGTGGATTGTTCTGATCATCATCCTCTTCACTTGCTGCTGTAATGACTAATTAAAAGAAAGAGGGGCTGCAGTTTTCACTGCAGCCCCTTTAATTTTTTGCTTTAAGTTCTAAAAAAGCATATGACTTAATATGAATAAAGATAAGAGGTGACACCATGACAAACACAAAAGAAATGATCTTAAATCAACTGACCGAACCCTACCGCACCCTTTTGGCTCATATCTCCTTTGCAAAATTAGAGGAAATCCGCTTTCGTATTGGACGACCTGTTTGCCTCTATTATGCCGATGGAATGCGTTTCCTCTCAAGTTCAGGTGCTACTCACTGCAAAAACAATGCTAAAGTCACGTCTAAAACTGAGCTTGAAGCCTTAAGCGCCTACCTGTGTAACCATTCTGTCTATGCATATTTAAACGAGATAAAAGACGGATTCATCACAGTACGCGGCGGTCATCGGGTGGGTCTTGCCGGCAAGTGCGTAGAAAAAAACGGTCAAATCACCGGCATTTCATCCATTTCCGCCATCAACTTCCGCATTGCCCGGGAATATGTGGGCTGTGCCGAAACTTTAATGCCCCGCCTTTTTTCAGGCACTCACCTACAAAACGCCTTGCTTATCTCACCGCCCCAATGCGGAAAAACCACATATCTTCGCGATATAGCCCGCTTGCTCTCTCATGAATATAAGGTGACTATAGTGGACGAGCGTTCTGAAATTGCCGGTATGTATGATGGCATACCTCAATTCGACATAGGCCCCCAAACCGATGTTCTAGACCGTTTTCCCAAAACCGAGGGCATGCTGTTGGCACTTCGCTCCCTCTCCCCTCAGGTTCTCATCACGGACGAGCTTGGCGACCCCAAGGATGCGGATGCCGCCTACAAACTCCATGGTGCTGGTTGCCGGCTCATTGCTTCTATGCATGGTGACAACTTAGAAGAGCTTAAAAAAACAAAAAAAGAACTGCTTTCCTTGTTTGATGTGGCCGTGTGTTTAGGTCGCCTGAACAACTGTCCTGCGGTTTTAGATATCATACATATGAGGTGATACAATGATTAAATTTCTTGGTGCACTCCTGGTTATCTCTGCCTGCACTCTCCTTGGCATGACCAGTGTTTTAAAAAAAAGGAAAACACATCGCGCACTTTGTGAACTTGAAAACTCTTTAAAAGAAATGGCGCACGCCATAGAGTTTTCTCTTGCCCCGCTGCCGAATGTTATCTGCCATCTTGCAAAAGAGCAGTTTGCTGACCCACAGGGATTTTTAAACAAGCTCACCAAAGAGATGGCATCTGAAAAAAAACTCCCTTTATCTTGCGCATGGCAAACCATTACCCATCGCTTTGCAGAGGAGAACGCCTTACCTGCCTCCGCCCTTTCCCTTATGCTCTCATTAGGAGAAACCTTGGGGAAAATGGATTATGAAACTGAAACAAACCGCTTGCTAAAAGCAGCTAACATTCTGTCAGAGCAGGCTAAAGATATGGAATTAAATCGGGAAAAAACCGAAAAAACGGTGAAAAGTCTAGGCGTCATCTTAGGCATTTTCATTGTTATCATCTTGGTTTAAAACACAAGAAAGCCAATTACGAAAGGAACGAATTATATGGGTGTAGAGCTTATTTTTAAGATTGCCGCCATTGGCATTGTGGTCAGCGTTTTAAATCAGGTTTTAATCCGCTCCGGTCGGGAAGAACAAGCTATGATGACAACACTTGCCGGTCTCATTGTTGTGCTTTTGATGATGCTGAACGAAATCAGTTACCTGTTTCAGACCATCAAAACAATTT
>JAZSJR010000173.1:0-8919 GCA_045534415.1 Clostridia bacterium | reverse complement strand
CCATTAGTATTGTCTTCCTAAGACCGCTTGGCCTCCGACTTACCAATCTGATAGTTAATAGAAGAGAAAATGTCATCAATGGTGATGTGATGGGGAATGAGCTCGTCAATCCGGCGTTTGATTGCTTCGCGGATGGATGCTTCATCTTCATTTTCTTCTAAAATTTCATTTAATACGCCAGCGCAGACTTTTTCGTGAATGCCCATATCAGAGCAGTCAAAGTCAACATATTCTGATAAGGTAACGGTATTATTGGAGAAGACTTTAATTGCTTTTCCGTTAATATCCAAAATAACCTGATTTACGCCGGCAAGTTCCGCTGCTTCTGCCACTTCTCTTGAAATGTAGCTGTCAGCCGGGAGCAATACTTCACCGGTGCGGGGGTCAGCAATTGCTTCTTTTGCGGTAAAACCGGTGATACGGCTAGCTAAGCCCAGCTTTTTGTTGAACTTATAACGGCCGACTTTAGCAAGGTCATACCGTTTGGGGTCAAAGAGAAGACCCATTAAAAGCGAACGTGCACTTTCAACCGCCGGGGGTTCACCGGGACGGAGTTTTTTATAAATCTCAATCAGCGCGTCATCCTGAGACTGGATGGAAGCACTCTTTTCCAAAGTGTTGAGTAGTGCTTCTGTTTCGCCGAAGAGGGTTAAAATTTGATCGTCGGTAATCACGCCTAAAGCGCGGATTAAAACGGTGATGGGGATTTTTCTGGTTCTGTCAATACGAACAGATAAAACATCGTTAATATCATTTTCGTATTCAAGCCAAGCGCCGCGGTAGGGAATTACAGTTGAACTGTAGAGCTCTTTACCGGTCTTGTCATGCTCCATAGCATAGTAGATGCCGGGAGAACGAACCAACTGGCTGACGATAACACGCTCAGCACCGTTAATGATAAAGGTACCCTGATCGGTCATCAACGGGAAATCACCCATAAAGATTTCCTGTTCTTTCACTTCACCGGTTTCCTTATTGATTAAGCGGACGCGTGCTTTTAAAGGAGATGCATAGTTTGCATCTCTTGTTTTGCATTCCTCAACGTCGTACTTAACCTTGTCCTCCAGCTTGTAATCGATAAATTCCAAAACCAGATTGCCGGTGTAATCTGTGATCGGGGAAATGTCATGAAAAACCTCTTTTAAGCCCTCGTCTAAAAACCACTGATAGGAGTCCTTCTGAACTTCAATCAGGTTTGGCATGTCCAGGACTTCGTCGATTTTCGCATAACTCATTCTGACATTTTTGCCTAACTGGATCGGATGCACCATTACCTAGATCACCTCATTTATATTTTTCGAACCATTATGTACTGCCTGCTTTTTAAGCAGAAAACCGATATTTCAACAGGTAATTTCTACCAATCGGCACGCACAATAATCCTAATTTTGACTTATAATGCAATTTATAATACTATCATAGTCAAGTAAATATGTCAAGCGTTTTGATGAAAAAAATTTATTTTTTTTATTTTTATTAATGCAATAGCCAATTTTATTGTTTAAGTGCAGAAAAACTTACTTTTTTTTCTTTATTTTGTGAATTGGTTGTGTTATAATTAAAAAGGAAGATTTACAGGAGGTTTGTATGAAAAAGATTTTTTACCTTTTGTTTGTTGCTTTTGTATGTTTTTTGTTCGTTTATGAACCAAAAGTTGAGCATCCTTCAGTTGTAACTGATAGGGCAGATGAGCTAATAGTATCCTATATTGATGTGGGGCAAGGTGACAGCATCTTTATTGAGTTTCCTGGTGGCAAAACCGCTTTGATTGATGCTGGAGAGGCAGATAACGTAGGTGCGGTTATTTCCCATTTGCATCAAAGACAATGCCGGATGATTGATTACTTGATTTGTACTCATCCCCATTCTGACCATATAGGCGGTATGTCAGAGGTGCTTTCAAGCTTTTCTGTCGGTGAGGTTTATATGCCTCGTGTAGAGCATACATCCAAGACCTATGAGAGGCTTTTAATGCAACTTAAAAATTTGGGACTATCTGTTCACACAGCCAAAGCCGGCACAGTTTTATCTGTTGAACCGGGAGTGGATTTTGTGGTACTGGCGCCGGTATCAGGTAATTATGAGGAGATGAATGATTATTCAGCGGTTTTGCGCTTGACCTATGGTGAAAACAGCTTTCTGTTTACCGGGGATGCCGAAAAGATATCCGAACAGGAAATACTTGATAGTGGAAGCAACCTTACAGCTGATGTGTTAAAGGTGGGGCATCACGGTTCATCCTCTTCCTCACATCAGGCGTTTTTAAATGCAGTTAATCCAACCTATGCAGTCATCTCCTGTGGTGACAATAACGAGTACGGCCACCCTCACAAGAAAGTGACAAGGCGGCTGGATGGTTATGGCGTTACAACCTACAGAACGGATTTAGATGGTACAATTATGGCAATATCAGACGGGCAGACGATTGATTTTGTGACGGAGGTGGAATAAAAGATGCTGTATGTAGTTGACAGAATCGAGAATGGTATGATGTTTTTGGAGGATGAAACCGAGGATTTATTTGCAGTCCCCCAAGAATTGATTCCCGGAGCCTGTGAGGGTGATTGTATTGAAATTTCTGTTAATAAGGAAGAAACAGAAAAACGGCGTGACAATGTACGCCGTATAATGGAAGAATTATTTCGGGATTAAATTAATTTTGTATACGGTTTTTGAGTTTATTCCACAGTTCAACCAGTTTAAAAGAGGGTTTTACTGTGATGGCTTCTGATTGGGTAATCAGAGCCAGGCTTTCCGGTGTGAGTGCCTTTTCTAAGGTGGTCAGGGCATCATTTTCTGCCAAACCGGCGCAGCTTTGGGTAAAGCAGAGCGGGGGATACATCACGCACCACCAGTTTTGCCCTTCGCCGTTTCCTATGGTAATTCTGACAGCGTTGTAATTGCCGGCAGGCAAGGCAATGTTTTTATAGGTTTTATGAGGAAAATAAAACCGACCCCGAGTGATGCTGACAGGGTAGTTGTATCCGTTCTTATCTATTTCGTCGTGGCAGATAGCTTCTACCTCTGCGTCAGTTAATAATTTGGGACTTTTTTTGGCTTCCTCCAATAGTCTGTCACGAACTTTGAGTTTTAAATTTTGGTCTTCCGACGTGTTGCTGTTTGCAAGAATATGCAGCCTAAGAATGCCACCGGATAAATCACGGCTGATGGCTTCAGAGGAAGAACCCCAGGCAAATACAAGAATGCAGGCAGCGAGCAGGGAAAACAATGTAACGTGTTTCATTCTATCAACTCCTGCTTACAGTATAGACAAAAAATCTCTGTTTAAACATAAATATTTTATCAAAATTACTATTGCATTTTTATGCATAATATTGTATAATAATACAAAATGGTTTTGTGAGAAAGGAAGATTTTAATGATTCGGGTTGGAATTTTAGGTGCTACCGGTTATGCAGGCAGCGAGCTGGTGCGCCTTTTAAAGGGTCACGGTGGTGTCAAGCTCACTATGCTGACCTCTAAAAGTTATGAGGGGCAGAAAATGTCTGATGTATATCCGGCTTTAAAGGGTGTATGCGATATGGTTTTGTCTGCACTGGAACCGGAAAAAGTGGCAGAAAACTGCGATTTGGTGTTTACAGCCCTGCCTCACGGTGCTTCAAAGGAAGTTATCCCCAAGCTGTATGAACTGGGGCTTAAGGTCATTGACTTATCCGGTGACTATCGCTACAATGATAAAGCAGTTTATGAAGAATGGTACAAGCAGCCTCATTCTTCACCGGAACTGTTAGACGTATCTGTTTATGGTATGCCCGAGCTGCACAGAGAAGAAATTAAAAAGACAACGCTGGTTGGTAACCCCGGTTGCTATACCACCTGTTCTATTTTAGGCTTAGCACCCCTTTTAAAATATGGTGCTATTGATACAAAGCACATTGTGATTGATGCAAAATCCGGTGTTTCCGGTGCAGGTCGCGGTCTTTCTGTTGACTATCATTTTTGTGAATGTACTGAAAATATGAAGGCATATAAGGTGGCAACCCACCGTCATACCTCTGAAATTGAGCAGGAACTGTCACTGGTTGCAGGTGAAGATATTAAACTCTCATTCACACCCCATCTGGTGCCGATGAAGCGTGGTATTTATGCAACCATTTATGCAGATTTAAAAGAAATGAAAACCAAAGAAGAACTCCTTGCTTGTTACCATGAATGCTATGACAATGAGCCCTTTATCCGTATTTATGATGAAGGTCTGCCGGAAAGCAACCACGTTGCCGGTTCTAACTTTGTAGATATTGGCCTTTGTGTTGATAAGCGTTTGGGTCGTGTCATTGTTATCAGTGCTATTGATAATTTGGTTAAAGGCGCAGCCGGTCAGGCGGTTCAGAATATGAATCTTTTATGTGGTTTCCCGGAAACACAGGGCCTCGCGGCTCCCGGATTTTATCTGTAAAACAGGAGGAACATTATGCAGGAACTGATTAAAAAGGCAGGTATATTAATTGAAGCACTGCCTTACATACAAAAATTTTATAATAAAACCGTTGTCATCAAATACGGCGGTAACGCTATGATTAATGATGATTTAAAGCATTCTGTTATGGAGGATGTGACCCTTTTAAAATACATCGGTATGCATCCCGTTGTGGTTCACGGTGGTGGTCCGGATATTTCTGCAGCACTCAAAACTTATCAGATTGAAAGTAAGTTTGTAGGCGGTCTTCGCGTGACAGACGCTCAGACCATGGCAGTTGCTCAAATGGTTTTGGTGGGAAAAACCAACAAAGAGATTGTTTCTCTTTTAAACCAGTATGGCGGTAAGGCTGTGGGTATCTGCGGTATTGACGGCGGCCTCATTGAGTGTGAACCATTAGATACTGATGCTGAGGGTAATCCTGTTGATTTAGGCTTTGTAGGTAAAATTGTTAAGGTGAACACAGAGCTTTTAACAAAACTCACTAATGACGAATTTATCCCTGTTGTTGCCCCCATTGGTATGGATAAAAGCGGTCAGAGCTATAACATCAATGCTGACACTGTAGCCGGTGCTGTTGCAGCGGCAGTTGAGGCAGAAAAGCTGATGTTCTTGACCGATGTTGAGGGTGTTAAGGACAAGGAGGGTAACATCATTCACGCTATGACCCCGGCAAAGGCATATGACCTGATTGAGGATGGCACCATTAGCGGCGGTATGATTCCCAAGGTGCGTGGCTGCATTGAGGCTGTTGAAGATGGCGTTAAGCGCGTGCATATTATTGACGGCAGAATTTTGCACTCTATCTTGCTTGAAATCTTTACTGATGCCGGTATCGGTTCTATGTTTACCAACGAAGAGTAAAACGGTTTATTCAAAAATAGTTTACATAATTACCATGGATTTACGCTTGTAATCCATGGTTTTTTTGTGTTATACTGTGGCTTGGATATTTGTTTTTATATACGCTACGAAAAAAGGAGGAACCGATGTATGAAAAAACGGTGGATTCTACTTTTTATGCTTTTCTGCATGTTGGGATTTACGCCGCAGAACACTTCAGCATCGAGTGACATAACCTTTGACACCCCGATTACATTAACCGTTAATAAAACGTTGATTAAGACCGATACAGAGCCATTTTTGTATCAAGGCACTACTTTTGTTCCCATCCGTTTTGTCAGCGAAGCCTTAGGGGCTGACAGTGTGGAATGGGACAAAAGCAGCCAAACGGCAGTCATCAAAAGCGAGGGTAAAACCATTCATTTGCCAAAGGGAAAGAATGGCGGCTATGTGAACGGCAATTATGTTCCTGTTCCCAGTGGTATACAACTGGTTAATGACCGCATCTATGTTCCGGTACGGTTTGTATCAGAACAACTGGATTGCGGCGTTAATTGGGTTTATGAGACCTATACGGTGGACATAGAGAAGGAGGGAGTAGTTGTGCCGGCAGATATGATAGGCAAGCGCAGCTACACCGATGATGAGATTTACTGGCTTTCTAAAATTATTCATGCAGAAAGTCAGGGAGAGCCAATGAAAGGAAAAATCGCCGTGGGTAACGTGGTGTTAAACCGAGTTAAAAGCAAAGATTACCCTAACTCTATTTACGGTGTTATTTTTGACAGAAATCACGGTGTTCAGTTTTCGCCGGTTTTAAACGGCACCATTTATCACACCCCCTATGGTGACAGCATCATTGCGGCAAAACGTGCACTTTCCGGTGAAAATCATGCAGGACGAAGCTTGTTCTTTTTAAATCCCACCATTGCAGAAAGCTTTTGGATTCCCAATAACCGCACCTATTATACCACCATCGCAAACCACGATTTTTATTTATGATCTGAAAAAAGCGGCTGTCGCATATGCGGCAGCCGCTTTTAGATGTATTTATTGTAATTGCTTTAGTTCATCAATTGAAATAACGTTTTTAGGAATCGAAACCTTGTTATCCTTATAACTGTTGAACTTTCTTGTTGAAGCGCCAAAGTTTGCTTTGTGGGTTTCTTTCACAGTTGGTGCCTTGGTTGCCGCTTCGCTTCCTGCAATGATTTGTTCATCGCTTTCAGAGCTGTAATTTACTTCAATTTTTGTGAGGGCATCGTTATCAACCAAAACAGAAATTGTCTGCTTGATTTTTGAATTTTTCAGCTCGGATGACTGGTCGGCTATTGTTTCCTCATCTGCAATCGGTGTGCCAGCAATGATGGCGGAAAAATGCGCCATATCGTCAGAAAAGTTTGCAATGTCATCCTGATACATTGTTAAACTCCAAAGGAAAGTGCCGTCATAGCGCTCGTTGATTTTCAAAGAATTATTATGATATTTTTCTATATAAGCATCCACCATATCATCTAAAAGGGCAACGCTTTGCGTATACATCATATCATCGGCTGTGGCAAAGCTTGCAAACAAATCCCAATAGGTTTTGCAGGATGACATTTCAGGGAGCTTCCGGCCGAGAATATCACTGAGGGAGAACTTGATATAGCGGTTACCAACTAAATCCCCTAAAGAGCTGCCGGTGGCATATTTCATCAGTTCAAACAGACCGTTCGTTCTTACGTACACATTCCACTCGTTATCCATGACCATATCCAGTTCAATTCTGTGCTTTTTAGCAAAATCGTTAGAGGGAGCATTATCAGGATTGTTGTTTCCGGCATACATGGTTTTGAGGGCAGAAAGGTCAGCATCAATCATGGCATAGGAAGCAAAATTCGTGCCGTCATACACATCTGTTGCACTTATGTAAAAATCAAGGCAAGCCGTTGTTTTGGGGGCAAGTCCGGTATCTGATGCAAGGTTTTTAAAAATATAACCCAGCAATAGATTCCCGCTTGCGTTACCTGCACGACCCACACCGTTTGCCAGAGGGGTATCCAGTAAAAGGTTTAATAGCTTTGCATTTTCTGCAATCTCGTTTTTCCAATCCCGGGGGTCAATTAAAACCACCTCATTGTACAGGGGATTCCAGTTCACTTTTACATCAACGCTTTCGCTGATGAAACGAACGGGCACATAGGTACGGCCGCCAATGAGGGTAGGGGGTACATCCAGCGTCACAGTACGCACTTCGTCACCCTTTTTGACGGTAGCGCTGCTATCATCCAGCGTCATTGAAATCGTCAAATCATCACGAGTGGCGGTAATGGCTTTTGTTTCGCCGTTATAGTCCACCAAAAGGTCAGCGCGCTCCATAATTGTTCTGACCGGAACCAGAGTTCTGCCGTTTTGCATCATGGGCTGAGCGTCAGGGAAAATAAGGGTTTCACCATTGTAGGTGACAGTGATATTTTGTTGTGTGAACACATACATTTCATTTTCTGCAAAAACGCTTGCACAGGTAAAAAGCAGCACACAGGCAAGCAATACACTTACTATTTTTTTCATATAAGAACGCTCCTTTTTGAATGTCATAAAAGTGCATATCTTTAGACAGTATATCATAATTTTTTCAAAAAAACAAGAAAAAAGTACTTGCATTTTCGGGGGAGAGGGCGTATACTGTATATAGTTTAATATTATAAAATCTTCAGGGCAGGGTGAAAATCCCGACCGGCGGTAATAGAAAAAGTTCTTAGCCCGCGAGCCGAAAGGCTGATTTTGGTGTGATTCCAAAGCCGACAGTGAGCGTTAGCGAGTCTGGATGGAAGAAGATAAAGTATCATATTGTACTTTTTCTGCCCTGCTGTATTTGGTTTTCCAAAACAGCAGTTTTTTTTCGCCCCGGAGGGAGTAAAGGAGTCAAACAATGAAAAATGAAAAACTCAGTTGGATTACAAAAGTAGCAATTTTATCGGCAATGGCATTTGTTTTAATGCTTTTAGAGTTCCCCTTGCCGTTTATTGCCCCCAGTTTTTATGAACTTGATTTCAGCGAAGTTCCAGTGCTGATTGGTGCTTTTGCCTTAGGACCACTGGCAGGGGGGGTGATTGAGGCGGTTAAAATTTTGCTCAATCTTTTGCTTAACGGCACAGCCACCGGTGGCATAGGGGAGTTTTCAAACCTTGTGATGGGTCTTGTGTTCGTGTTGCCGGCTGCCTTTGTTTATAAGTATAAAAAGACCAAGCTCAGTGCTGTTTTAGGGCTGATTGTCGGTGGCATCTCAATGGTGATTTTAGGTTGCTTTATCAATGCGTATGTGATGTTGCCCCTATACAGCAATTTTATGCCGCTGGATGCGATTATTGCCCAGGCTGCAGCCATTTGGCCGGTGATTGATAATACCTTTAAATTTGTGCTTTTATGTGTAGCGCCTTTTAACCTTGTTAAGGTTATTTTGGTGTCGCTGGTGACAATGCTGCTTTATAAGCGCCTCAGCCCGATTTTAAAGGGTAGGAAAATGTAGTTTCAGTTATATAAAAAAGAGTCTGCAATGAAAGTTGCAGACTCTTTTTTTGTATAATGAAAACCACGCGATAGTCGCGTGGTTCAAAAAAGGGTTAACCGATGACTAGAAATAAACCTAAAAAGAC
>JAZSJR010000043.1:0-18202 GCA_045534415.1 Clostridia bacterium | reverse complement strand
TTCTAATGGCACAATCCTTAGCACACAGAACGACATGGATACGATCCGACTTGATAAAAAATCATTTACAACACTGGAATTTCATAAGATTTTGTCCCGCCTTTCTGAGTTTACCCAAAATGATTCTGTCCGTCAGCGTATTTTGGATTTAGAACCGACGGCATCCTTAGATGAGGCAAAACGCCTGCAAGGGGAAACCACAGAAGGCCTTGGCATGATTCTGCGTCGTGGCAATCCGCCGGGATTAAAGGCGGCAGATATTACGCCCTCGCTCCTTCGTGCTGAGCGGGGTGGCAGCCTTACTATGCGTGAGCTGTTATCCGTTTCAGCTGTTGCAAAAACCACCCGTGCCCTAAAACGATATTTAGAGGATGATAAAGCGCTGGGCGAGGGAACAATTTCCGGTTATTTGGCGGTTTTAGAGCCTTTGAAGCAGGTTTCTGATAAGATTGATGATGCCATTTTGTCTGAAGATGAAATGGCAGATGGTGCAAGCCCTGAACTTTACCAGATTCGCAGAAAGAAAAAGAGCTTAGCCGGTAAAATCCGTGACACCTTGCAGGAGATGATTGCATCACCTAAATATCAAAAAGCCTTGCAGGAACCCATTGTGACAATGCGTGGTGACCGATACGTTCTACCGGTTAAAGCAGAAAATAAAAACGAGATTAAAGGTATTGTTCACGATGCATCAGCCTCGGGTGCAACCCTTTTTATTGAGCCAATGTCTGTGGTTTCCATCACTAACTCCCTGGCAGCCCTTGAAGCTGAGGAGAAAGAAGAAATCAGCAAGGTGCTTTTAGAACTTTCAAGCTTTGTTTGTGAGTTTTCAGAAAGCTTAAAGAGTAATTTATCTGCTATTTATGAGCTTGACTTTTTGTTTGCTAAATCCAAACTCTCTTTGGCTCAAAATGCGGTTGAGCCGGAGCTGAATGATGAGGGAATTGTAAATGTTATCAAGGGCAGACATCCACTACTTGACCCCAAAACTGTTGTGCCTGTGGATATTTATTTGGGTGAGGAGTTTGATACCCTGGTTATCACCGGTCCTAATACGGGTGGTAAAACCGTTTCGTTAAAAACCTTGGGTCTTTTATCTTTAATGGCGGCTTGTGGATTGCACGTCACGGCGGCTGAGCACACAAAACTGGCAGTTTTTGAAAATGTGTTTGCGGATATTGGTGATGAGCAGAGCATTGAGCAGAGCCTTAGTACCTTTTCATCCCATGTGGTGAATCTTGTCAGCATTTTAAAACGCCTGACGATGAATAGCTTAGTGCTAACAGATGAATTGGGTGCCGGCACAGACCCCATAGAGGGTGCGGCACTGGCTATTGCCATCTTAGACTATGTAAGAAGCCGTGGCGCAAAAGCGGCGGCAACAACTCACTACAGCGAGCTTAAGTTATATGCCCTGTCAACGGAGCGGGTTGAAAATGCATCTTGTGAATTTGATTTAAAGACCCTGTCACCGACTTATAAATTACTCATTGGTATTCCCGGCAAAAGTAATGCTTTTGCCATTTCCAGAAGACTGGGGATGGAAGAAGAAATTTTAAGCCGTGCAAATGAGCTTTTAAACGATGAAAACGTGCAGATGGAAGATGTTTTAGCACGGCTTGAAAAAAATCGTCAGCAGGCGGCAAAGCAGCGCCGTCAGGCTGAAACCATGCGCCGGGATGCCCGAGATATTAAGGAAAGCCTGATAAAAGAACAAAGCGAGCTTGACCGTCAGCGTGCAAAGATTTTAGAGGAAGCACGAAGTGAAGCCTTAAGAATTTTAGAATCTGCCAAGGAAGAAGCGCAGCGTGTTACCAAGGAAATCCGTTCTATTCGTGATAATGCTGCTTTAAAGGAAGCACTGCAAAAGGCTGAAGAGGAAAAAGCGGCATTAAGGGAGAAGCAGGAAAAGCTTGCCGGCAAGAAAACGGCTGCACCAAAGCGAACAGGAAAACCGCCGAAGAACTTAAAACCGGGGGATACGGTCAGAATTATCTCGTTAGACCAGGAGGCAACAGTGCTTTCAGCACCGGATTCCGGCGGCAATGTGCAGGTGCAGGCGGGTATTATGAAGATTAAAGCTAATCTATCAGACTTGCAGATGGAAAAGGCAACACCCCAAAAGCAAACCTCGGTTGTTACCCGGTCATCCTCTGCCAGCATGCACGCCAAAACAGAGATTGACCTGCGCGGCATGACCCTGGATGAGGCACTCTTAGAAGTTGACCGCTTCATTGACCAGGGTCTCTTAGCAAACTTACAGATGCTCACTATCATTCATGGTAAGGGTACAGGGGTGCTGAGAAAAGGTATTACCGATTATTTAAGACAGCATCGACTTGTTAAGTCATTCAGAGCCGGAGGTCTTGGAGAAGGGGACACAGGTGTCACAATTGTTACTTTGTAAAAACAAAAAGCTTGAGCCTTGGCTCAAGCTTTTTATCATTTAGTGTATATTTTTTTAATTTTACAAATTTTTCTCCAATGCTTTAATTTTATCACGCAATTTTGCTGCATCTTCAAATCTGAGTTCAGTAGCGGCAAGGCGCATTTGTTCAGATAAAATTTCAATTTGCAGGTGAATATCCATTCCTTTGTTTAGCTTAATGTCTTTTACTGTTTCGTCAGGTGCACTGTCGGTTGCGTAAATAACATCACGAATGCCTTTGACAATGGATTTTGGTGTGATGCCGTTTGCTTCGTTATATGCCATTTGTTTTTCTCGGCGTCGTTTAGTTTCGTTTATGGCTCGTTCCATAGAGCCGGTCATTGTGTCGGCATAGAGAATAACCCTGCCGTTTACATTTCGTGCTGCACGGCCAATGGTCTGAATTAAGGAAGTTTCAGACCGCAGAAAACCCTCTTTGTCAGCGTCTAAAATTGCAATCAGCGAAACTTCGGGAATATCAAGACCCTCGCGGAGCAGGTTAATGCCAACTAAAACATCGAAAAGTCCTGCACGCAAATCACGGACAATTTCCATTCTTTCAAAGGTTTTGATTTCGGAATGGAGATACTTCACCTTAATATCCATTTCACGCAAATAATCTGTTAAATCTTCTGCCATTTTTTTAGTCAGGGTGGTGATTAAGGTTTTGTCGCCTTTTTCCACCTGATTGTGTATTTCTTCCACCAAATCATCAATCTGACCTTTGGTAGGTCTGACGGTTACCTCAGGGTCAAGTAAGCCTGTGGGTCTGATAACCTGCTCAGCAGTAGAAGTAGCACGTTCTTTTTCATAGTCTGCCGGTGTGGCACTGACATATACAACCTGATTTAACCGGTCGTTAAACTCTTCAAAATTAAGAGGTCTGTTATCAAAAGCTGAGGGTAGACGAAAACCGTAGTTGACTAAGGCTTCCTTTCGAGAACGGTCACCGTGATACATGGCTCTGACCTGGGGAATGGTTACGTGAGACTCATCCACCATTAAGAGAAAATCGTCAGGGAAGTAGTCAAGCAGCGTAAAGGGGGCAGAGCCCGGCGCACGGCCGCTGATGTGACGGGAATAGTTTTCAATACCCTGACAAAAGCCGATTTCACGCATCATTTCAATATCATAGGCAGTACGCTGTTCAATGCGCTGTGCTTCAAGCAACATATCATTTTCTTTAAAATAACGAATGCGCTCTTCTAGCTCTGCCTCAATGGAGCTAATAGCCCGTTCACGCTTTTCAGGTGTAGTGACATAGTGTGAGGCAGGGTAGATGGCAACATGCTTTCTAATGCCTAAAATCTCGTCGGTCAATATATCAATTTCACTGATGCGGTCAATTTCATCACCAAAAAACTCAACACGAATGGCGTGCTCTGAGGTGCTGGCAGGGAAAATCTCCAAAACATCACCACGAACGCGAAACTTGCCGCGGACAAAGTTAATATCATTTCGCTCAAACTGAATGTCTACCAGCTTTTTTAAAATTTCGTCCATAGACTTTTCCATACCCGGACGCAAGGAAATGACAAGCTCGTTATAGTCAATGGGGTCACCCAAACCGTAAATGCAGGATACACTGGATACGATTATGACATCACGGCGCTCAAACAAAGCGCTGGTGGCACTGTGGCGCAGTTTGTCGATTTCATCATTCACCGAGGAGTCTTTTTCAATATAAGTATCAGTTGTGGGGATGTAGGCCTCCGGCTGATAATAATCATAATAAGACACAAAAAACTCTACCGCGTTATTTGGGAAAAATTCCTTAAACTCGGCACAAAGCTGTGAAGCCAGTATTTTGTTATGGGCAAGAACCAGGGTGGGGCGGTTTACCTTTTCGATTACGTTTGCCATGGTAAAGGTTTTACCGGAACCGGTAACGCCTAAAAGAATCTGCTCCTTTTCGCCGGAAAGAATGCCATCTGAGAGCTTTTTAATGGCGCTAATTTGGTCACCCATTGGTTTATAATCTGAAACTAATTGAAAGTCCATAAAACACCTCGAACGTATAATACAATATTTATTATAAAATTTTTTTAGTTTTTTTTCAATAGGCAAGCAAAAAGTTATAGCCGTTTTGTAACATTATTTTTTTTAAAGCGTATGATGTAATATATCTGAAAAGGGGGCAGGTCATAATGATGTTTCGGTATAGACTTTGGGGGCTGGTAGCCGCAGCGTTTTGCTTGGGGATTTTTGCGGGTATGATATTGCCACCGGTTTGGCTTGTGATAGCCGAGGGCGTTATGATTGTGTTTATCACCTTTTGCTGGATGTGCAGTTAATTAAAAAAGGATGGTGTCGCATATGAAAGTTGTAGTCGTAAGGTTTCCAAAATTGATTAACAATATACTGAAGGCTGTTTTCAAAATCAAGTGAGAAAACCTCCGGTTTCTCGGAGGTTTTTCTATGATTTGGTGATATTTCTATTGTAAAAAGGTTGTATATATGATATAATAGGAATGATATTTTTACTTAAAATAAGATAACGGAGAAGTGATAGACATGACTTTTAAAAGAGCAGATGTTTTGCTGCCGAAGTTTTCGGAAGATAGTGAAAAAATGAATCTGTGGAGCGTTGTTGCTTGTGACCAGTATACCTCAGAACCGGAATACTGGAATGCGGTATCTGATTCCGTAGGACAGGCATATTCAACCCTGCATTTAACTGTGCCTGAAATTTACTTAAATGATGCTGATATTGAAGATAGAATTAAAAACACCAATACAGTGATGCAGAAATATATGGATGAAGAAGTGTTCTGCGAACACAAAAACACCTATATTTACGTAGAACGAACCCTTGCAAACGGTGTGAAGCGTTTGGGCATTGTGGGCATGGTTGATTTGGAAGATTATGATTATGCCGCTGATTCACAAACTAAGGTGCGTGCAACAGAGGGAACTGTTATCTCCCGCATTCCGCCCCGTCTTAAGGTGCGCCGTGACGCTTCTGTGGAACTACCGCATATTATGCTTTTAATTGATGATGCAGCTTGTGACATCATTGAAAAAAACAGCGAAATGAAAGATAGCTTTACAAAGGTATATGATTTTGATTTAATGCAGTCATCTGGCCATATTGCCGGCTATAAAATGTCTGATGAAGCTTGCGAAAGACTGGATGAGAAACTTGCGGCTTTAGAAAATCTTGATGCATTTAATGCAAAATATGGCGTTAAAAAGGACTCTCCTTTAGTTTTTGCCATGGGTGATGGTAACCATTCACTTGCAACGGCTAAAACTCATTATGAGAACCTGAAAAAAGAAATTGGCGTGGAAGCGGCAAAGGAATCCAAGGCAAGATATGCCCTTTGTGAGCTTGTAAATCTTCATGATAAATCTTTGGAATTTGAAGCCATTCACCGTGTTATTTTTAATGCTGACGGAGAAGCATTCTTAAAGGCTTTTGAAAAGGAATATGAGGTTAGCTACGATGCAGATGCCAAAGGTCAGAGCTTTGTCTTTGTGTTTGACGGAGAGCAGAAAAAGGTAACTGTAACCAATCCCAAGGAATATTTGACAGTTGCAAGCGTTCAGAAATTCTTAGATGGCTATGTAGATGGCGTAGGTGGTGAAGTAGACTACATTCACGGCGAAGATGTTGTGGTTAAGCTTTGCGAGAATAAAAAGAACTTCGGCATTATCTTAGAGGCTATGGATAAGTCTGATTTGTATAAATCCGTTATTTTAGATGGCGCTCTGCCCAGAAAAACTTTCTCTATGGGTGAAGCATGTGATAAACGTTTTTATACCGAGGTCAGAAAAATTAAATAGTTCGAGTAGTTAAGAGGTGATGTGTATGGATATGCAGCTTCTTTTGTGGCTACAAACAATCAGGGGTAGTTTTTTAGACTCTCTCTTGCTCTCGGTGACGGACTTTGTGGTAAGTCCGGTTATGTATGTGTTTGTGGCTGTGCTGTATTGGTGCTTTCATAAACGTGCGGCTTTGTATTTGGCAATGAATCTTAGCTTGGGTATGCTTGTGAATCAACTGCTTAAGAATACATTCTGTATTTACAGGCCGTGGATTCGAAATAGCAAGGTTGTACCACTTGAAGCAGCCAAGATGGGTGCAACAGGATATTCGTTCCCCAGCGGACACACACAGCTTGCGGCTACAGAATTTTTAAGCCTTGCCGTTTGGCAGAAAAAGCGGAAGTGGTTTGTAGGCGTATGTGTTTTTATGACCATACTTGTTATGTTCACACGAATGTATTTAGGAGTTCATACATTGTCTGATGTTTTGGCAAGCTTTGTGCTTGCCGTGGCTATTCTTTTTGTGAATGCTAAATTGCTTTCGTGGATAGATGCAAAGGACAAACGAGATGTACTTGTGGTTGCGGTGGGATTGCTATTTACAGTGGTTGCGCTTACATATATGGCGCTGAAACCGTATCCAATGGATTATTCTGCTTCTGGTGTGTTGCTTGTTGACCCGGTACATATGGTTACAGATTGCTATGCGGCAGCAGGTTGCTTTTCCGGTTTTTTAATCGGCTTTTTACTGGAGCGTCGGTTTGTTCGATTTGAGACGGATGTTTCTGCAAAGGCACGTTTTGGTCGCTCAATTTTTGGTGCAGTGGTTTTATATCTTTGTGCGACATATGTAAGGGATATTTTGACCGGCTTGCACATGTATTGGGGAGAATTTGTATTTTTCTTCTTTGCATTTGTTTTTATTTTATATCTGTATCCGCTTATTTTTACAACGGTAGAACGAATGATGTTAAGAAAACGAGCTTAAAAATGGGGGCTGTAGCAAAAAATGCTACAGCCCTTTTTGGTTAATTAGCAATCGCAGTCGTTATTGCAACCATTGCGGCGGGTGTATGCGCCATGGTTTGCATCGCAACCAAATCCGGAGTTAGCTGACAAATATTCGTCAATCATACAACGGACTTTTTCAGCAACCTGCTCAGCTACGCAAGCAGCCTCGCGAGCTGTTTTTGCAGCATGTTCAGCCTGACAAGCCGCTTCTTCAGCAGCTTTGGCCAGGGAAGCAGCTCTGCAAGCAGATGCTTCTGATGCTTTTGCAGCTTCGCAAGCTCTGGATGCAGCAGCCTCTGCCTCGCGTACCCATCTTCTTATAGAGCGGTTATCTGTGGTGTTACAGTAGTTGTTATAAAACATTTTTTTCCCTCCGAAAATTTTTTGAGGAGTCAATCCTCACTTTCAGTATATGAAAAAGTCGTAGATATGTGTAATAATGTCGAAAAAAAGTGCTGTAGCAAAATGCTACAGCACTTTTGAGTGAATGCTATCTTAACTTACATCAGTCATGTCGAGGTATAAATGACCGCTTTGCGCGATGAAATCTTTTCTGCCTTGCAGATTATCACCGAGAAGAAGTTCAAACATTTCAAGGGTTTTTTGCGCTTCTTCAGGGTTGATTTTAATCAATCGGCGTGTATCCGGATTCATGGTGGTGAGCGACATCATTTCAGAGTCGTTTTCACCCAATCCTTTTGAACGCTGAATGGTATGTTTTTTGCCCTCAATTTTTTCTAAAATCTCTTGTTTTTCACGCTCGTTATATGCAAAGAAGGTTTCTTTGCCACAAGTAATTTCAAACAAGGGGGTTTCCGCAATGAAGACTTTACCTGCCTGAATCAGGGTTGGCATCAGCACATAAATCATTGTGAGTATTAGAGTTCTGATCTGGAAACCGTCCACATCAGCGTCAGTACAGATGATGACTTTATCCCAACGGAGCAGGTCAAGGTCAAAGGTATTTAAATCTTTTGATTTAGAGTGGGCAATTTCAACGCCACAACCTAAAACCTTTACCAAATCGGTAATGATTTCGCTTTTGAAAATTTTATCATAGCCTGCTTTTAAGCAGTTTAAAATCTTACCACGAACAGGCATAATTGCCTGGAATTCTGCGTTACGGCTCATTTTACAAGAGCCCAATGCAGAGTCACCCTCTACGATGTAGAGCTCGCGGACGGAAACATCCTTAGTTCTGCAATCAACAAACTTATTGATGCGGTTTGTCATATCAATGGTGCCGGTGAGCTTTTTCTTAATGTTGACTCTGGCGCGCTCAGCACTCTCGCGGCTTCTTTTGTTGATTAAAACCTGGTCGGCAATTTTCTCTGCCATGGGTTTATTTTCAATGAAATAAACCTCAAGCTGTTGGCGCAAAACCTCTGTCATTGACTCTTGAATAAAGCGATTTGTAATGGCTTTCTTTGTCTGGTTTTCATAACTTGTCATGGTGGAGAAGGAATTTGAAACCAAAATCAAACTGTCTGCCACATCCTGAAAACCAATTTTGGCTTCGGATTTATTATACTTACCGCTGTTTTTCAAATACTGGTCAATTTCATATACAAAAGCGTTTCTCACAGCTTTATCTGGTGCACCGCCGTGCTCTAAGAAACTGGAATTGTGGTAATATTCCAGCATATTGATTTCGTTATTAAAGCAAAAAGCAAATTGCATTTTTACTTTGTATTCAGGCTTATCCTCACGGTCACGACCGCGACGCTCAGCGTCAAAGGTATGAATGGGAGTGAATTCTTTTCCGTCAGAAATCTCCTGAAGATAGTCTAAAATACCGTTTTCGTAGTAAAATTCTTGCATATCCCAGCCCTCTAAGGTCTGGTTATATAAAACGAATTTTAATCCGGCATTGGCAACAGCCTGCTTCTTTAACACTTCCTGATAATATTCAAGGGGAATGTTAATATCGGTGAAAACATCAAGGTCAGGGCGCCACTTAATATCGGTTCCTGTTTTGCGGTGGCGGAATGGTTCAACAACCAAATCGCCCACCGGTTCACCTTTTTCAAAATGAATGGTATATTTTTTGTTATCACGGCAAACGGTTACATCCATGTAAGATGAACTGTACTGGGTTGCACAGGAACCTAAGCCGTTTAAGCCTAAGCTGAACTCATAGTTTTCGCCGGAATTGTTTTTATATTTACCCCCGGCGTAAAGTTCACAGAAAACCAGTTCCCAGTTATAGCGTTCTTCCTTTTCGTTATAGTCAAGGGGAATGCCGCGACCATAGTCTTTTACCTCAATGGATTTATCCAAGTAACGTGTAACTTCAATTTCTGTGCCGTAGCCCTCTCTGGCTTCGTCAATGGAGTTTGACAGAATTTCAAAGAAAGAGTGTTGGCAACCCTCAATTCCGTCTGAACCAAAGATAACCGCCGGACGAAGTCTGACACGGTCAGCACCTTTTAAAGACGAAATACTTTCGTTGCCGTATTCCTTTTTAGCCATTTACATCTGCCTTTCTTGTTTGTAACTAAAAGAAGACTGCCACGGTGCGTTATGACGTACTGCGGCAGTCCTTTATTTTTTATTTGTAGGAAATTACAACCCGCAGGTTGTAATGACGGAAAACAAATAAAGCTTACCTTTTTGCCCCCAAGATTGGGGGTTAGGGGATTGACACTTGAAAAGCTTTTTTATAATTGTGAGCTGTAGTTAGGTGCTTCCTTGGTGATATAAATATCGTGGGGATGGCTTTCTTTTAAGCCTGCACCGGTAATTCTAACAAACTGACCACGTTCTTTCAGGTCAGCAACAGTCGGTGTTCCGCAGTAACCCATACCGGAACGGAGACCACCAAGGAGCTGATATACGGTGTCAGACAAGGGACCTTTATATGCTACGCGGCCCTCAACACCTTCAGGCACCAGTTTTTTGGTGTTGGTCTGGAAATAACGGTCTTTTGAACCAACTTCCATAGCGGCAAGTGAACCCATACCACGATATACCTTAAACTTTCTGCCCTGATAGATTTCTTCTTCGCCCGGGCTTTCGTCACAACCGGCAAAGAGGCTACCAATCATAATAACATCAGCACCGGCGGTGATAGCTTTGGGCAGGTCGCCGGAATATTTAATGCCGCCATCAGCAATAACAGGAACACCATATTCTTTTGCAACCTGATATACATCATGAATTGCCGTAATCTGAGGGACACCAATACCTGCAACAACACGGGTTGTACAGATAGAACCGGGACCGATACCAACCTTAACAGCATCAGCACCTGCTTCGATGAGTTCTTTTGCAGCAGCACCGGTTGCAATGTTACCGGCAATTAATTCTACGTTGGGGAAGTGCTCTTTAACAAGGCGAACTGCCTTTAAGATGTTTTCACTGTGACCGTGTGCAGAATCCAGTACAAAAACGTCAACCTGTGCATCAGCTAAAGCTTTAGCACGCTCCAGCACATCAGTTGTAACACCGATTGCGGCACCAACCAGCAAGCGACCACGACTGTCTTTTGCAGAGTTGGGGTAGCGAACGCTTTTTTCGATATCTTTAATGGTGATTAAACCTTTTAAATTACCATCGTTATCAACGATAGGCAGCTTTTCAATTTTGTGCTTTCTGAGAATCTCCTGAGCTTCATCCAAGGTTGTGCCCTCGGGTGCGGTGATCAGGTTTTCCTTTGTCATGGCTTCGCTGATAGGACGTGAAAAATCGGTTTCAAAACGCAGGTCACGGTTGGTGATAATACCAATCAGCTTGCCGTTTTCGCAAATGGGCACACCGGAGATTTTATATTTGCCCATCAGTTCATCAGCTTCTCTTAAGGTGTGCTGTGCAGACAGGAAGAAGGGATCAACAATAACACCGTTTTCAGAACGCTTAACCTTGTCAACCTCTAAAGCCTGGGCTTCAATGGGCATGTTTTTATGTATGATACCAATGCCACCTTCACGTGCCATAGCAATTGCAAGCTCAGATTCAGTTACTGTATCCATAGCAGCACTCATCAGTGGAATGTTCAGTTTAATATTTCTTGTCAGTTGAGTACCGAGTTGAATCATATCAGGTGTTACGTCTGATTTCTGGGGAACCAGCAAAACGTCATCAAACGTTAAACCTTCTCTTATCAAAAGTTCAGCCAAAAAGAACACGTCCTCTCAAAAAAATCTATTTTTATTATTATAACAAATTTCTACAATAAAATCAAGATAATATTTAAAAAAATATCAAGTAAATTGTGCATATTTACTTGGGTTGTTTGGTTATCTAATTCAATTCTATTTGAGCAAAACAAAAAGAAAATTTTGTAGAATTGGCATAAATCGGAATCTGTATGCTTATACTGATAATACTAAAAAACAAAGGAGGAGACAAAATGACGTTTTGTGTGTGGAGTAAAAAGGGTGCAGAACTGGCTGCAAAGGTTCGCTCAGGTGTTGAAAAAATGAGGGCGGATAAAGAGGACAAGTTGCAAAAAGAAGAATTTATGCAGGAACTTATCCGCGCCCGAACAGACTTGCAAACAGCCAGGAACAATTATAATTTTGCAAAAGAGCCTGCGCTTTTAGAATATTATATTTATGAAATTAAAGCGGCAGAAACAAGGCTTAATTACTTTTTGAAATTGGCTAAACAAAACCATTTTTCTAATGATGGGTATTTGCCTAAAATGGTTTTAGGCGGCAATAAAAGGAGAGAAGAAATGGGATGAGTGCTGGAGAAATTGCGGCTTATGTTCTTTCGGCAATTTTAATTTTGGTTTTATGCCGAATCTTTTTTAAGCCTTTAAAGTTTGTTTTTGCTTTGGTGTTTCAATCTGTGCTGGGGGGCGCAGGATTGTATCTGTGCAATTTTTTGCTTTCGCCCCTTGGTCTTTCAGTTGGGGTCAACATAGTAACCGCAAGTCTTTGCGGTATGTTTGGCCTTCCCGGGGTGCTGGCAGCAATTATTGTGAAAGCTATTTATACATATATATAAAGCGGAGCCTGGCTTCGCTTTTTTTATGTAAAAAAACATCCCCTGCACAAAGGCAAGGGATGCTTAGGTTGTTATCTGTCGGTGTGGGCAGGGAGCTTTTCTTTAAATAACAGGGTAATACTCCACAAACCTGCGATGCCGACTAAGGCAAAGATGATTCGGCTCATAACAGACAGCTGACCGCCAAAAATTGCGCCAACAAAGTCAAAGCCGAACAATCCGATGGATCCCCAGTTCAACGCACCGATGATGACGAGAATCAGGGAAATATTATCAATCGTTGTCATTTCATACACTCCTTTTTTGTTCTGTCAAAGAGTAGTATGACCGACAGAGATAAAAATATGCATTTAATTTGAAAAAATTACAATTTTAATTGTTTGGTGCAATGATGTTGCGGGGTAGACCCACAATTTCGGGATTGATTTTTTCGGTTAGATATGTAAGCATTGCGATTTGCTCCAATGCAACACAGCGGTTAGCAGCTTCCGAGGGCGTCGGTCCCCATACATAGCCACCATGTTGGAACAAAAGAACGGCTGATATAGCATCGGGTGATAACGATTTTTTTTGAAAAATTTCAGCAATACAGAGTCCCGCGGCTGTCGCGTATCCCTCTTCAACCTCGGATGGGGTGAGTGCACGAGTACAGGGAATGGCTTCTTTAAAGAAATCCAAATGACCGGTGCCATAGAGGGGAATATCACGACCTGCCTGTGCCCAGGCAGAGGTATAAATGCCGTGAGTATGAACAATGCAGCTGACAGAGGGAAATGCCCGGTAAAGTTCTAAATGGGTTAGAAGGTCATCACAAGGTGACGCTGTGCCTTCTACAACCTGACCGGATAAATCCACCACCGGCATATCGGCAATGCTGCTTGCAGGATAATTGGCGGCAGGTTCTGCTACAATTAAATTATTTGCACGGTCAAAAACAGACATACTGCCTTTTCCTAAAAAACGCATTTTTTGTTCTTTTAAATATGTTACAGAGGTTAAAAGGTCTTGCTTTAATGCATCTAGCATAAATTCCACATCCTTATTATTCTAAACATTAACTAACATACTTATATTTATTTTACCATAAAATAATAAAAAAGTAAAGGAAAAGAGGGAAACCTATGTATAGAGCGGGAGAACTCAGACAAAAAGAGGTTATTAATATTAGCGATGCATCGCGTCTTGGTTATGTTTCAGATGTGGAGGTCAGCTTGGAAGCCGGTGCCATTGAAGCGGTGATTGTGCCGGGAAAATCCCGAGTTTTTAATTTTGGTCAGGGAAAGGATTTGGTGATTCCCTGGGAAAAAATTAAACGAATCGGCAAAGATATTATTTTAGTGGAACTACCTGTGACAGAATAAATAATAAATACTTAAGAAAAGTCTTTCATTTTTGGGATTTTTGTGATACAATAGAAAAGATGGGAGGAATTAACCATGAAGGAAAAATATTATATAACCACGGCGATTGCCTACACATCACGCAAACCTCACATTGGTAACACCTATGAAATTGTGTTGACGGATGCAATTGCGCGCTATAAAAGACAACGCGGCTACGACGTATTTTTCCTGACCGGAACGGATGAACACGGTCAGAAAATCGGCGAAGCTGCAAAGGAAGCCGACATCACACCCCAGGAATATGTTGACGGTGTGGCAGGTGAAATCCGCAAAATTTGGGACCTGATGGATTCAAGCTATGACCATTTCATTAGAACTACAGATGACTATCACGTTAAATCTGTTCAGAAAATTTTTAATAAGCTCTATGAACAGGGTGATATCTATAAGAGTGAATATGAGGGTTGGTACTGCGTTCCTTGTGAATCTTTCTTTACCGAAACCCAGCTTGTGGATGGTTGCTGCCCAGATTGTGGCAGAGAAGTGAAGAAGACCAAGGAAGAAGCGTACTTCTTCAAAATGAGCAAATATCAGGACAAGCTCATGCAATATATTGAAGAGAATCCTGACTTTATTCAACCGGAAAGCCGCAAGCGTGAAATGGTGAACAACTTCATCAAACCCGGTCTGCAGGATTTGTGCGTATCCAGAACATCTTTTGACTGGGGCATTCCTGTTACCTTTGATGACGGTCACGTTATTTACGTTTGGATTGACGCACTTTCAAACTATATTACAGCTTTAGGCTATGCACCGGATGAGCAGGGTGAACTGTATAAAAAATACTGGCCGGCAGATGTGCACGTTATTGGTAAAGATATTTTGCGTTTCCACACCATTTATTGGCCCATTATGCTGATGGCATTGGGTGAGCCTCTGCCGAAGCAGATTTTTGGTCATCCCTGGCTCTTGTCCGGCACAGATAAAATCAGTAAATCTCGTGGCAATGCCATTTATGCTGATGATTTGGTGGAACTGTTTGGCGTTGATGCTGTCCGTTACTATTTGCTTTGCGAAATGCCCTATGCGCAGGACGGCACCATCTCTTACGAAAACATTATCAGCCGCTTTAATGCTGACCTTGCAAACACCCTGGGTAACCTTGTGAACCGTACGGTTGCAATGATGCAGAAATATTTTGACGGCGTGTTGCAGGCTCCTTGCGTCGGTGAGTTTGATGATGAATTAAAAGCTTGTGCTTTAGAAGCGGTTAAGCTTTGCGCTGAGAAAATGGACGGCTTTAAAACTGCAGATGCCTTATCTGAAATCATGAATCTGGCTCGCCGTTCTAACAAATATATTGATGAAACCATGCCCTGGGCTTTGGCTAAGGATGAAAGCCAGAAAGAACGTTTGGGTGGTGTATTATATAACTTGATTGAAAGCATCCGCTTCATTGGTGTTCTGCTTGCACCCTTTATGCCCAAAACCTCTGAAAGCATTTTCCGTCAGATTGGTGCTACTGAAACCACTTGGGAATCTTTAGCCGAGTTCGGCAAAACTTCTGTTGGCAGCTCTGTTGGTGCGGCTGAACCTCTGTTTGTTCGTTTAGACGAAAAGAAAATGCTTGAAACCATTGAAAAGTCTATGCCGGCACCGAAAAAGGAAGAGAAAAAGGTAGAAAAGAAAGAAGAAAAACTGCCTGAAATCTCCATTGAGGATTTTGCGAAGCTTGAACTGAAAGTCGGTTTGGTTTTGGAATCTGAAAGAGTAGAGGGTGCTGATAAGCTTTTGGTTTCCAAAATCAAGATTGGCGATGAGGTTCGTCAGATTGTATCCGGTATCGCCAAGTTCTATCCGCCGGAAGAGTTTGTTGGCAAAAAGGTTATTGTCATCACAAACCTAAAACCGGTTAAACTCCGTGGCGTGTTATCTGAGGGGATGATTTTGGCAGCAGCTGATGATAAGAATCTCAGTGTGCTGGCTCTTGATAAAGATATGCCCGATGGCACTTTAGTTCGATAAATTGCTAAAAACTGTTTTATTTATTTAAAAAACAACTTAAAACCACCAAACGAGCAGAAAACGTTTATTTTTAAACGTTTTCTGCTTGCAGTATTTTTGAAAGTGTAGTATAATATTTGTTTGGAAAATATTAGTTAACTTACGAAGAGTTATAATAAAAGGAGGAAACGACTGTGAGTCAATTTTTAGACAGAATCAAAGCTCGTGCCATGGCTGACAAGAAAACAATTGTTTTAGCTGAGGGCGAAGAAATCCGCAGCATTGAAGCTGCTGCAAAGGTATTAGCAGAGGGTATTGCTGACATCATTTTATTAGGTGATGAAAAGGTAATTGCTGAAAAGGCTGCAGGTTTCGATATTTCTAAGGCAACCATTATTAACCCTGTTAACTCCGATAAATATCCCGCTTTCTGTGAGCAGTTCTGCGAAATGAGAAAAGCTAAGGGTATGACCATGGAAAAAGCACAAGAAACCATGAAGAACACCCTGTATTTTGGTTGTATGTTAGTTAAAAACGGCGATGCTGATGGTATGGTTGCCGGTGCTGTTAACTCCACTTCAAACGTTTTAAGAAGTGCACTGCAGACTGTTAAAACTGCTCCCGATGCAAAGCTTGTTTCTGCTTTCTTTGTTATTTGCGTGCCTGATTGTGAATATGGCGAAAACGGCACTTTTGTTTTCGGCGACAGCGGTCTTGTTATGAACCCCAGCGCTGAAGAACTTTCTGAAATTGCTATTTCTTCTGCTAAGAGCTTTAAGAACTTAGTTGAAGCTGAGCCCAACGTTGCACTTCTTTCTTTCTCAACCTACGGCAGTGCAAAAGACCCGCTGGTTGACAAGGTTGTTGAAGCAACTCGCCTTGCAAAAGAAAAGAGACCTGACCTTTCCTTAGATGGTGAATTACAGCTTGATGCTGCTATCGTTCCCTCTGTTGGTAAGTCAAAGGCTCCCGAATCCACCGTTGCAGGTAATGCAAACGTATTGGTATTCCCCGGCTTAAATGTTGGTAACATTGGTGACAAACTGGGTCAGCGCGTTGGTAAGGCTGAAGCTTATGGTCCTATCACCCAGGGTATCGCAAAGCCGATTAACGACTTATCCCGTGGTTGCAGCTCTGACGATATCGTTGGTGTTGTTGCTATCACTTGCGTTCAGGCGCAGGATCAGTAAGGAGGCAATTAACGTGAAAAATCACGTTAAGCCTTCGGCGGAATTTATTGCACCGTCGATGTTTCGCGCCAAAAGGCACGAAACGACGATGCGCATAATTTCCATTATACGCCTTATCTGCCCACGATAAGCAGCGTACATATTGTTACTATTTGTGGGCAGAAAGGCTATGGAAATTAAAATGAACGTTTTAGTTATCAATGCAGGTAGCTCTTCATTAAAATATCAGCTGATTGATATGGATACTCAGGCTGTTTTAGCTAAAGGTCTGTGCGAAAGAATCGGCATTGAAGGTTCCCGCTTAAAACATACTCCCGAAGGTAAGGATTCGGTTACCTTAGAATCTCCCATGAAAGACCATTCTGATGCAATCAAAATGGTAATTGATGCTTTGGTTGACAAAGACCACGGCGTAATTGCTGACATGAGCGCTATTGATGCTGTTGGTCATCGTGTGGTTCACGGTGGTGAATATTTCAATCAGTCCGTTATCGTTGATGATGACGTTAAGAAAAAGATTGACGAATGCAGCATGCTGGCACCCTTGCATAACCCTGCAAACTTAATCGGTATTGAAGCTTGCCAGAAGGCTATGCCCGGCGTTCCCATGGTTGCTGTGTTTGACACCGCTTTCCATCAGACTATGCCGGCTGAAGCATATATGTATGCACTGCCTTATGAATACTATGATAAGTATAAAATCAGAAAGTATGGTTTCCACGGTACATCTCATTACTATGTAGCTAACCGTTGTGCTGCTATGATGGGCAAACCCATTGAAGATTTGCGCATCATCACTCTGCACTTGGGTAATGGTTCTTCTATTACCGCTGTTAACAAGGGTAAGTCCGTTGATACATCCATGGGCTTCACACCCCTTGCCGGCGTTCCTATGGGTACACGTTCCGGCGTGATTGACCCGGCTATCGTAACTTTCTTAATGGAAAAAGAGGGCCTTTCTGTTGCTGAAACTGATGCTATGTTGAACAAAAAGTCCGGTGTGTTTGGTATCTCTGGTCTTTTCAGTGACTTCCGTGATTTGGATGAAGCAGCAGCAAAGGGTGACGAAAAAGCTCAGCTTGCACTTTCTATGTTTGAATACAGCGTAAAACGCTACATCGGCTTCTATGCTGCAGCAATGGGCGGCGTTGATGCAATCGTATTCACCGCAGGTGTTGGTGAAAACAGCATTGCTATGCGTGAAAGAATTCTGTCCGATATGGAATTCATGGGTATCGCTTGCGACGCTGAAAAGAACAATGTTCGCGGTAAGGAAACCGAAATCACCAAAGATGGTGCAACCGTAAGAAGCTTTGTTATTCCTACAAACGAAGAGCTGACCATCGCACTTGACACCAAGAAATTATTGAATAAATAATAATGGTATTGATAAAAACCGCCGAGAAATCGGCGGTTTTTTTGCATCCTTTTCTTAAAAATACCTTTTCAAAATCGGTAGAATGTGGTACAATAAAATTGTACATTTATGTTAGAATGGAGATACG
>JAZSJR010000061.1:0-15926 GCA_045534415.1 Clostridia bacterium | reverse complement strand
CTATGCCCGAAAATGAAATCCCCCCCGTTATACGGGGGGGATCATTATTTCTTTCTGAAGGGTGATATTTAAAAAAGGTGCTTTAAAAAGCAGAAAATAATGTAATAAACCCACTTTGCCTTATATTTTTCGATTGAAATTTTGTTAAAAATATAGTATAATATAGTTATCTATATACTTTTGTAGTGCATTTTAAGTGATTGAGAGAAAGGGAGTGGGAAAATGAAATTTGTTCATTGTGCTGATTTGCATTTGGATACGGCATTTTCAGGTCTTGGCGACGGGAAAAGTGCGGCTATCAGACAGGCAGAACTCAGGCAGACCTTTCTTTCGATAATTGAGCTTTCCAAAGAGGCAGATGCACTTTTTATTGCAGGAGATTTGTTTGACCAGGATTCTGTGGAGGCAGAAACCATTGCCACCCTTTGCTCGGGTTTTGCATCCTTGGGTGATATTCCGGTTTTTATTGCCGCAGGGAATCACGATGCTTTGTCAGAGCAGTCTTACTATAAGCTGATGTCGCTACCCCCGAATGTACACATTTTTGGTACAGAGCTTACATGTTTTTCTGTGGCAGATTGTGAGATATATGGTCTTTCCTTTGGTCACGCTACCGAAGATGAAAGTCTGCTGCCTGTTTTTTCTGCTTCCAGTGAAAAGCCGTCCATTCTTGTGATGCACGGTGATTTGGGTGGTAGTGATTATAATCCTGTTGACCGTGCTATGGTGGCAGCGTCCAAGCTTTCTTATCTTGCTTTGGGTCACGTTCACAGTTATATAGAAACAAAAATCAGCAAAACGCTATGCGTTTACCCCGGTTGCCCAGAGGGTCGTGGCTTTGACGAACTGGGAGATAAAGGTGTTGTTTGCGGTGAAGTGAGAAAGGATGGTGTGACAACACGATTTGTACCCCTTTGCAAAAGGCGGTATCAGGAAATTGCCGTTGACATAAGCGGTCTTGTAACACACGATGAAATTATCCGCACGGTGCGTGGGCATCTTGGCACTGTGGAGGATTTATATAAAGTGATTCTAACCGGCGAAACTGAGCTTGTGCCGGATGAAAATGTGATTGCTCAAAGCTTTTCAGATTGTTTCTTTTTGAAGGTGTATGACCGCTCAAAAAGACCGCTTTATCCGGAAGAGATAGCCAAAGAGCCGGGCATTCGCGGACAGTTTGTTCAAAAACTTTTGGAAAACAGTGAAACAGGAAAAGAAGATTTATATCGGCAGGCACTTGAATATGGTCTTTCTGCCTTAGCAGGAGAGAAGGTGACAAGCCGGTGAAGATACAAAAAATAGAAATTGAGCAGTTTGGCGGACTTAGGAACTTTACATTGGATTTTTCCGGCGGCGCGCAGTATATTTATGGTAAAAATGAAGCTGGCAAAAGTACCCTTTGTGCCTTTATTGCGGCAATGTTTTATGGGTTGCCGGCAAAAGTCAGAGGGGGCGGTCTGAAAGGTGACAGCCGCAATCTGTATATGCCCTGGGGCGAAACCTATATGGCAGGTACGCTGCATTTTGAAGCAGAGGGCAAAAACTATGTCCTCACCCGTAAGTTCGGTCAAACCGCCAGAGGGGATAAAACCAGCCTGATGCTTGAATCAGACTGGCAGGAGGTTTCCATTCATCCTGATGAAATCGGTCAACATTTTTTAGGTGTTGGGGAAGAAGCGTTTTATAAAACCCTGTTCATCAGCCAATTGGGTGCTGCTTTTGAAAAGGGTAAGGAAGATGAACTTTTAACCCGCCTTTCCAATTTAGAAACCTCAGGCGATGAGGATGCTTCGGTGCAAACAGCATTGGCAGAACTGGAGCGGGCACGGCATCGCTTGGTGACAAAAACCGGTCGTGGCGGCATCATTGTTCAGGTTGATGATGAAATAAAAGCCTTAAAGACGGAACTTTTAGAAGCCAAGCAGCGGCATTATTCTTTCCGCTCGTTGCTCTCAGATGTTCAACAGATGACACAGGAAAAAGAACTGGCAGAGAAACAGCTGGCAGACATTAACGAAAAGCGCAAAATGGCGATAAAATATGCAGAGTATCAAAAAAATCTGCAGATGATTGTGGCAAAAAAAGAGCTTTCGGATGGTATAGCATCTGAAAAAGAGCGGCTTACTAAACTGCAGACCGAGAAAAAAGCTTTGCTCTTAGAGAAAGAAAAAGCAGGCTTTGTGCTGAATTTGGAATCAAATGCAATTGCGCAACTGGCAGAAAAGGAAGCAGCTTGCACGGTTTTGGAAAAGGAACTCTGTGAGCAGGCAGAGATTAGCTGCGAAATTGAAAAGCTGAGCGAAGAGCTTGAGCAAAAGAAAGAGAAAAAGATTTCCGTGCCTCTGCTTTCTGCTATGATTTCCTTTGTGCTGTTGACGATTGCCTTGGGTGTTGTATTATCACCCATGTTTTTCGGCTTGACCCTTATGTTTTTAGTGGGTGTTGCCTTTGGTATCAAGGGCAGCACAGATAAAGAGTGGTTAGCACTATCTGCCAAACTCTCTGAAAAACAGGAGGCATTTAATAAAAAACAAGAGGAGAAAACCAAAGAGAAGCTGGATGCACTGCAAAAGGAACTGCAAGCGGTTTTTGAAAAGGCGGGTGTAAGCAGTTTATCCGCTTTGACAGAAAAAATTGAAAGTGCAAAAGCGCTGAACTATAAAATTGATGCAATTGAGCAAGAGGAAGGCAGAACCTTAGAGGGTATTCAAAACAAAGAAGAAGAGCTTTCCGGGATGCCTGAAACCGAAGAGATGGAAAAGGTGGAATACACCGGCCCAACACTTGAGGAACTAACTCTGCTCAAGGAACGCCTGCAACAGGAACAGATAAACCGTGAACGTGAGTTGGCACAGAAAAATGCCAAAGTCGAAAATGGTTTCTCAGGCACAAGAAGTGCTTCGGTGATAGAAAGCGTATTAGAAGAAGCCTATGAACAACGGCAGAAGCTAATAGAGCAGTATGAAGCCTTAAGCCTTGCACATAAGCTGATGGAAGCCTGTGCAGAGGATATGAAAAACACCTTTGCTCCGGCACTGAATGAAAAATCAGGCAAGTTGATTGCAGAACTCACCGGTGGGAAATATCAGGAAGTCCGTGTGACGGATGAATATAAAATTATGCTGAAAACCCCCACAGGCAGTGAAATTGTGCCGGCAGAATATGTCAGCGCAGGCACGTACGACCTTTTATACTTTGCCTTACGAATGGCGGTGCTTGAAACGCTATTTGATGAAATCCCGCTCCTTGCGCTGGATGACGCTTTTATGCAACTGGATGATACACGCCAAAAGGATGCCTTTTCCTGGCTTTGCAATAAACAGGCGGGGCAGGTTTTATATTTCTCCTGTCATCAGCCACCTGCGGCGTGGACAGAAACAGTGATTACTTTATAAACAAATCTATATTAAATATATGGAGGAACAAAACATGAAAGATTATAAACCGGAAACCATTTGTATTCAGGGCGGTTATGAGCCCCAAAACGGTGAACCCCGCGTTCTCCCTATTTATCAGAGCACAACTTATAAATATGATTCAGCTGACCATTTAGGAAAACTTTTTGACCTTGCCGCTCCGGGCCATATGTACACCCGTATTTCAAACCCCACTGTGGATGCTGTTGAAAAGAAAATCGCAGCATTAGAGGGTGGCGTTGGTGCGCTCTGCCTTTCTTCCGGACAGGCAGCTAACTTATTTGCAATTTTAAACATTGCAAAATGTGGCGATAACTTTTTAAGCATTTCTTCTATCTATGGTGGCACAGTGAATCTGTTTGCCGTAACCATGGAGAAGATGGGCATTGAAGTTCGTTTTATTCGCCCCGGTGCAACCGATGAAGAAATTGACGCTTTATTTGATGACAGAACCCGTGCTGTGTTTGGTGAAACTGTGGCAAACCCGGCGCTGGATATTTTAGACATTCGTCGCTTTGCTGACATTGCTCATAAGCACGATGTTCCCCTGATTGTGGATAACACATTCCCCACACCGATATTGTGCCGTCCCTTTGAGTTTGGTGCAGACATTGTGACCCATTCCACCACCAAATATATGGATGGTCACGCTCAGGTTGTTGGCGGTGTCGTTGTAGACAGTGGTAAGTTCGATTGGGAAAAGGGTGGCAAATATCCGGAACTGTCTGAGCCGGATGAATCCTACCATGGGGTTGTATATACCAAGGATTTTGGCGAACTGGCATATATCACCAAAGCAAGAGTACAGCTTCTGCGTGACATCGGTGCAGCACCGAGTCCTATTGCAGCTTATCTGTTAAACTTAGGTTTAGAAACCCTGCATTTGAGAATGGAACGCCATTGTGAGAATGCATTAAAGGTAGCAGAATTTTTGGAAAAGCACGAAAAGGTAAGCTGGGTGAACTATCCCATGTTGAAAGGTAACAGCCAGTATGAATTGGCACAGAAATATTTGCCGAATGGTGTTTGTGGTGTTATCTCCTTTGGTGTTGCCGGTGGCAGAGAAGCGGCGGTTCGCTTTATGGATAGCTTAAAGCTTGCTGCAATCGTGGTTCACGTGGCAGATGCCAGAACCTGCGTGCTGCATCCTGCAAGCACAACCCATCGTCAGCTCACTGACCAGCAGCTTATCGATGCAGGTATTGGCAGCGACCTTATCAGAATGAGTGTGGGCATTGAAAATGCTGACGACATTATTGCAGATATTGCTCAGGCGTTAGAGCAGGCGTAAAAGGGAATGTAAAAAAAAGTTCAGATCGCAAAAAGGTAAGGAAAGCAATGAATTTGGGTAAGTTACTTAGCCAAATACGAGTAAAAAAGGTTGAAAAATTTCTTTTTATTCAATGTTTCTATTTTTAGAAGCCTTTTTGCTGCGAACAAACCTCGCCTCTCGTCGTACCATCGTACGACTTCGGGTACTCCAAAACTAAGGTTTTGGCTCAGTTTGTCCGTTCTGAAGCGTTTTTTCCTATCCCCTAAAAAAGGAGATGTATAAAATGATTTTTTTACATCTCTATAATGATATACCGGCAAAAATAAATTTAAAATAAAAAGTTTTAAAAGAAAGCTTTTTTGAAAGACTATATGTATGAAGTTTGCCGGTGAACAAAAGGCATAAAACCGAGCCTGATTCGGAGGAATATATGAACCAGATTATTATTAAGAAAACAGCCAGCTTGCCTATGATTGTGACCCGTGGGCTGGTTATTTTCCCAAAAACATTGATGCATTTTGATGTTGCACGAAAAAAGTCATTAAAGGCTTTAGAGCAGGCAATGCTTGACAATCAGCTGGCTTTTCTAGCTATGCAGAAAGACATTGTGCAGGAAGACCCCAAAATGGATGAGATTGAAACAGTGGGTACTGTCTGCAGAATTAAACAGATTGTTAAAATGCCCAATTCTATTGTGCGGGTGCTGGTAGAGGGTTTATATCGCGCAGAAATTTGCCACGTTATCAGCGAGCGTCCCTTTGCAACGGTGCTTGTTGAGGAGGTGGGCGATGCCCCGGATGAACAAGGGGAAGACCTGCGTACCACAGCCTTGATGCGTCGGTTGGTTGAGGAATTTAAGCATTACCTTGGCAGCAATCACAAGCCAAATCCGGAGATGATTGCATCCCTTGAGAATATGAAAAATCCTGTGGAATTGTCTGATACCATTGCCGGCAATCTGCAGCTTCCGTTATCTGATAAGCAGCTGCTTTTAGAAACCGTCAGCGTTGACAAACGCATGGAAGATTTAATTGCTTTTTTAGTCCGTGAAACGGAAATTTTAGATATTGACAATGAAATTACCCGCAAAGTAAAACAGCAGATGGATGACAACCAAAAGGAATATTTCCTCAGGGAGCAAATGAAAGTTATTCAGGATGAACTGGGAGATAAAGACGGAATCGGTCTTGAGATTAAAGAATTACAGCAAAAGCTTTTAGATGCCGGCGTGCCGGAAGATGTGTATGCAAAATGTGATAAGGAATTATCCCGGCTTTCAAAAATGCAGTTCGGAAACCCTGAGGGTTCTGTTATCAGAACCTATGTTGAGTGGATTTGCGACCTGCCCTGGAAAAACGAAACGGAAGAAAATATGGACCTTGGCCATGCATCTGATATCTTAGACCGTGACCATTTTGGTCTTTCCAAGGTGAAAGAAAGAATTTTAGAATATCTGGCGGTTAAAAAAATCACAGGCAGCCTTGCCGGACCAATTTTATGTTTAGTTGGTCCGCCGGGTGTGGGTAAAACCTCAATCGCCAAAAGCATTGCCGAAAGCCTTGGCAAAAACTATGTGAGAATTTCGCTGGGTGGCATTCGGGATGAGGCGGACATTCGCGGTCACAGAAAAACCTATATTGGTGCGATGCCCGGCAGAATTATGCAGGCAATGAAGCAGGCAGAATCGAAAAATCCCTTAATGCTGTTTGATGAAATTGACAAAATGGCATCAGACTATCGGGGTGACCCGGCAGCAGCACTGCTTGAAGTTTTAGACAGCGAACAAAACAACAAATTTCGTGACCACTTTTTAGAGGTGGATTTTGACCTGTCTAAGGTGCTGTTTGTGGCAACTGCCAATACACTCGATACTGTTCCCAGACCCCTCCTTGACCGTATGGAGGTTATTGAACTGACGGGTTACACCGCCGAAGAAAAGTTCCAGATTGCTAAACGGCACTTAATTCCCAAACAGAGAAAGCTCCATGGCTTATCCGGCAAAAACTTTAAGCTGACAGATAAAGCTATCCATGGCGTTATTGAGTTTTATACCAAAGAGTCTGGCGTTCGTGGACTTGAGCGCACCATTGCCACGTTGTGCCGTAAGGCTGATTTGAAACTGGCAAAAGATGAAGAAACAATTTGCCGGATTTCTGATAAAAATCTTGAGGAATTTTTGGGTAAAAAGAAGTTCTTGTTTGATACCATTGGCAAAAAAGATGAGGTTGGTGTTGTAACCGGTCTTGCGTGGACGCAGGTGGGTGGCGATACCCTGTCTGTAGAGGTAAATGTTATGCCGGGAACAGGAAAAACCGAGCTAACAGGTCAGTTGGGGGATGTGATGCAGGAGTCTGCCAAAGCAGCCATCAGCTTTGTTCGTGCAAACAGCGAAAAGCTTTCAGTTGAAGAAAGTTTTTATAAGGATAAAGACATTCACATCCATGTGCCGGAGGGTGCAACCCCGAAGGACGGTCCCTCTGCCGGTATCACCATTGCAACAGCAGTGGTTTCTGCTCTGACAGGAAGAACTGTCAACCGCACAGTTGCCATGACCGGAGAAATCACCCTGCGTGGCCGTGTGCTTCCCATTGGCGGCTTAAAGGAAAAGACCTTAGCGGCTTTTCGTGCCGGTATTAAAACGGTTATCATTCCGGCAGAAAACGAAAAAGACATTGATGAACTTGAGGGCGTTGTTAAAGAAAACCTCAGCATTATTCCAGTGAAAACCATGGATGAGGTTTTAGCCATCGCTCTGAATTGAGGCGACATATGAAAATTAATAAACACAATGTAAATTTAGTCATTTCGGCAGTCAAACCAGTGCAATATCCTAACACCAACATGCCGGAAATAGCCCTGGCAGGACGCTCAAATGTTGGAAAATCTTCTATGATTAACAAGGTTTTAAACAGAAAGAGCCTTGCCCGGGTCAGCGGCACACCCGGTAAAACCATCACCATTAATTTCTATAATGTGGATAATCAACTAATGCTGGTTGACCTGCCGGGTTATGGTTATGCCGAGCGCTCCAAAAAAGAGATTGAATCCTGGGGGAATATGATTAACAGCTATTTGGAAAGTCGCCCCCAGCTTTGTCAGGTTGTGCAGCTTGTGGATTCAAGACACAAGCCAAGCCGTGAAGACATTGCCATGCAGGAGTGGATTCAGGAGTGCTGTGCTTATTCTGTGGTGTTTGCCACTAAGTGCGATAAGCTCAGTAAAACTCAGCTTGCAAACAATTTAGAAATGATTGCCGAAACCCTCTCTCTGCGAGATGGCGACATCTTAATTCCCTTTTCAGTAAAGCAAAATGAATGCGTTGATGATTTTTGGGAATATGTTGAGGGTTGTGTGTTAGAAGAAGATACTGAAGAATAAAAGGGCGTGTCAGGTATGAAATTTTTACGGTATGAATATGAGGGAAAGACCTCTTACGGCATATTAAAGGGTGAAACGGTGTACCCTGTGGCGGGGGATGTTTTTGCAGATTTTTCAATTAGTAACACAGGTGTTTCTTTATCTAGTGTTAAGCTTTTGGTCCCCTGTGAGCCTACAAAAATCATTGCTGTAGGCTTAAACTACAGTGAACACGCCAAAGAAATGAAAGAAGAACAGAGAAAAGACCCGGTTCTTTTCACAAAGCCCACCACGGCACTGTTAGCAGATGGTGGCACCATCCGTTGGCCAAAACAATCACAGCAGGTGGATTATGAGGCGGAGCTTGCGGTTGTCATCGGAAAAACTGCTGACAACGTTTCTCCTGAAGCAGCGGAGCATTACATATTTGGTTACACCTGCATGAATGATGTAACCGCCCGGGATTTGCAGAAAATTGACGGGCAGTGGACACGAGCAAAAGGGTTTAACACCTTTGCACCTATGGGTCCTTTTATTGAAACAGAAGCGGATGTATCGGCACTGGATATCCGCCTGGAGGTAAACGGAGAAGTGCGGCAGAGTGGAAACACCAGTATGATGATGTTTTCACCTTGTGAGCTTGTCAGCTTTGTTTCGGGCATAATGACACTGCTTCCTGGTGATGTTATCACAACCGGTACGCCTGCAGGCATTGGTCCTATGAATCACGGTGATAAGGTTTCGGTTATCATTGAATCAATCGGAACTTTAACAAATTATATGGAGTAAAAAAACTACAAGGAGTGACAGTTATGAAAAAAATTTTGGAATTATTAGAACGTGATGCGAAACTTACGGCGGAGCAAGTCGCCGTTATGTTAGACAGGGAACCAGCGGCTGTCGCGGCACAAATTAAAGAGTTTGAAGAAAAAAACATTATTGTTGGATATAAAACCGTTGTCAATTGGGAAAACACAGACCATGAGCCTGTTTCAGCCATGATTGAGCTTAAGGTAACACCTCAACGGGGCGAGGGCTTTGATGAAGTGGCAAAGCGGATTTATCAGTATGAGGAGGTATCTTCTGTATACCTCATGTCCGGCGGTTTTGACTTAACGGTAATCATTGAGGGAAAAACCATGAAAGAGGTTGCCCTTTTTGTGGCTGAAAAACTGGCGCCTATGGAGCAGGTACTCAGCACGGCAACCCATTTTGTGCTGAAAAAATATAAAGTCGATGGTGTTATTTTAAACGATAAGCCTGAAGACACCCGTGAGGTGATATCTCTGTGAATTATGAACAGTTATTGTCTGAGAAAGTGAAAGCAATCAAACCCTCAGGCATCAGAAAATTTTTTGATATTGTTAGTGAAATGAAAGACGCCATCTCTTTGGGTGTGGGTGAGCCGGACTTTGTAACACCCTGGCACATCCGTGATGAGGCAATTTATTCTTTAGAGCGTGGCAGAACCTATTATACATCCAATGCAGGCCTTATTGAACTGAGACAGGAACTGAGCCGATATATGGAACGTAGGGTGGGTTTATCTTATGACCCGGCTAAGGAAATTCTGGTAACAGTTGGCGGCAGTGAAGCCATTGACCTTTGTATTCGTGCTCTGGTCAACCCCGGGGATGAAGTGCTTGTGCCGGAGCCGAGTTTTGTTTGTTATAAACCCTGTGCTATGCTGGCAGGAGCCGTGGCTGTACCCATCGTCACAAAAAATGAAGATAAATTCAAACTCACCAAACAAGCGCTGTTAGATGCTATTACGCCGAAAACCAAGCTTTTGGTGTTGCCCTATCCTAACAATCCCACCGGCGGTATTATGACAAAAGAAGATTTGGAAGAGATTGCTTCTGTCTTGCGTGAGAAGAATATTTTTGTGCTGTCAGATGAAATTTATGGTGAATTGACATACGGCAGAGAGCATATTTCTATAGCAAGTCTTCCCAGTATGTGGGAAAGAACGATTGTGGTAAACGGCTTTTCTAAAAGCTATGCCATGACAGGCTGGCGTTTGGGTTGGGCAGCTGCACCGAAAGAAATTATGGAGCAGATGATGAAAATTCATCAGTACGCCATTATGTGTGCGCCCACGGCAAGCCAGTATGCGGCAGTTGAAGCTGTGAAAAACGGTGATGATGACATTGCAAGAATGCGTGAAGAATATAATTACAGAAGACGTGTAATTGTGGACGGCTTTAACAAAATGGGTCTTTCCTGCTTTGAGCCTGAGGGTGCCTTTTATGTGTTCCCGAAGGTAGCGGCTACAGGCCTTTCTTCTAATGATTTTGCAGAAACCCTTTTAATGCAGGAGAAGGTAGCTGTTGTACCAGGTACAGCTTTTGGTGACAGCGGCGAGGGATTTGTTCGTTGTTCCTATGCATACAGCATTGCAAACATCAATGCAGCACTGGAACGGATTGAACGCTTTTTGGATGGAAGGAGATAATCATCGTGGCGATGAATATTGTTTTGGTAGAGCCTGAAATTCCGCAGAACACGGGAAATATTGCCCGCACCTGTCGTGCAACCGGCAGCGTGCTACATATTATTAAACCTATGGGTTTTACCATTGATGACAAAAAATTAAAGCGTGCAGGACTTGATTATTGGCACGAGCTTGATATTCGGTATTATGAAAATTTGGATGATTTTTTTGAAAAATGTCCGGGGACATATTATTTTTGTTCCACAAAGGCGCAAAAAAGGCACTCAGATGCAAAGTACAAAGATGGCGACTATTTGTTTTTCGGTAAGGAAACCAAAGGATTGCCGGAAAATTTGTTACATGACAATTATGAGTCCTGCGTCCGGATTCCCATGCTGCCGGATATTCGTTCCTTAAATCTTTCTAATGCGGTTGCCATTGTTTTGTTTGAAGCACTCAGGCAGCTTGATTACAGCGATATGGAAGCCTGTGGACATCTAACGCAATTTGAAGATTGATACACTGCATAAGGAGAAATACATATGGCAGAGAAAAAACAATTTGAGAAGATTATGGAAGAACTCAGTCAGGTGGTTTCAGAACTTGAACAGGGACAGCCTGACTTAGACCGCGCTCTTTCACTGTTTGAACAGGGCGTAAAGCTGACCAAGGAGTGCCAGACAATTCTGGACAAAGCAGAACAAAAGGTTACCCGTTTAATGCAGACGGAAGATGGAGAAATCAAAGAAGAGTCCTTTTAATAAAGGAGAATTTGGAGGTTACTATGGATTTTTTAGCGGAATTTGAAGCAAAAATCAACCTGGCAAACGAGTCTTTGCACAAATATTTTGTGAAGCAGGAAAATCATCAAGCAGCCATCTATGGTGCAATGGAATATAGCCTGTTTTCAGGGGGCAAGCGGATTCGTCCGGTGCTTTGTGCTGCCTGCGCAGAGCTTTTTGGCGGCAATGCAGAAGATGCAATGCCCTTTGCCTGTGCCATTGAAATGATACATACCTATTCACTCATTCACGATGATTTACCCTGTATGGATGATGATGATTTGCGCCGCGGAAAGCCGACGAATCACGTTGTGTATGGAGAGGCAATGGCGGTGCTTTCCGGAGATGCACTTTTAAACTGCGCCTTTGAAACAGCTTTAAACTATTCAAAGGTATCCCCGGCAGTGACTTTGGAAGCGTTAAAAATTATTGCTACCATGTCCGGCACAGAGGGCATGATTGGCGGTCAGGTCATTGACCTTGAGTCTGAGGGTGTGGAGATTGACTCTGTTACCTTAATGGCAATGCACGTTTGCAAAACCGGTGCCTTAATGATGGCGGCTGCAAAAGCCGGGGCTTTGGTTGGCGGCGGCACAAAAGAAGATGTTTTGAATATGGAAAAGTTTGCTCGTTATTTGGGCGTTGCTTTCCAGATTAAAGATGACATTTTAGACGTTGAAAGTACCACTGAGGTTTTGGGTAAGCCGGTGGGTAGTGACAGTGACAATGAAAAAACAACCTTTGTCACCTTATATGGTTTGGAGCAGTCCAAAAAAATGCTGGAGGACTATACCCGTATGGCGACAGAAACCTTGGAGCCTTATGGTGACCGGGCAGATTTCTTAAAAGGCCTTGCTGACTTTTTGTTGCAAAGAGACAGATAAATCTTGCAAAAAGGTAAGAAAATGAAAAACAAATGTGGTGATGAATTTGAGTCACGTGTATAATCTTTTGGGGAATAAGGTTTTTATAACGGCAATTTTAGGCTGGGTTGTTGCACAGGTTTTAAAAGTGATTAACGTGCGGATTAAGGAAAAAAGGTTTGACCTGCGCCGCATTGTGGGGTCGGGTGGAATGCCCAGCTCTCACTCTTCTTTTGTGACTTCCCTTTCTACGGCGGTTGCCTTTGAAACCGGGCTTGGCTCTCCTCTGTTTGCTGTTTGCTTTGTTTTGTCTTTTGTGGTGATGTATGATGCATCGGGTGTGCGCCGTGAAACAGGCAGACAGGCTGAAATTTTAAATGACATTATTGAAAATTTTGGCAAGGATGCACCTGAGGTGTTTGGAAAACGCTTAAAAGAGTTGATTGGACACACGCCTTTTGAAGTGGCTGTTGGTGCAGTTTTAGGTGTCATAATCGGTGTTTTGATGTATCACGGATTCTAAAACACTAACAGACAAAGTGCTTTATGTGACGAATTTTATATGTCTTGTCGCAGAAGTAGGGAGAGATAAAGAGTGATGAATATAACAGCCAAGACGAAACTGGCGGGACTTTTGGGAAATCCGGTATCTCATAGCTTGTCCCCAAAATTACATGTTTTTTTAGCGGAGAAGACCAACACAGATATGGCATATCTTGCGTTTGGTATTGAAAATAAAGACAAGCTAGCTTCCGTTTTAGAAGCCGGCATCAATATGGGTGTTTTGGGTTTTAACATAACCGCCCCATATAAGATAGATGCATTTACGCTGGCAGATAGTGTGGATGAAGATGCTACCCGCCTAGGAAATATCAACACCCTAGTAAACCGTGAGGGAAAATGGTTTGGATATAACACGGATGGTGTTGGATTTATGCGGTCTTTAGCACGAAAGGGTGAGACCGCGGAAGGTAAACACGTTTTGCTCGTTGGAACAGGGGGGACGGCACGCACGCTTACGTATAAGTTTGCGCAGGCAGGGGCTGCTTCTGTCACCATCGTTTCCCGCAGAGAAAATCCTCTGGCAGAAATCAGACCGCTGGTGGCAGGCTTTCCGGATACAGAATTAAAACAAGGGTATGATAAGGATGTTCAATATGACATCTGCGTCAATTGCACACCTCTTGGTATGGGTGAGCATAAAGATAAAAATCCAATGCCGGCAGATTTTTCCTATCATAGCGGACTTTTATGCTGTGATTTGATATATAACCCTGCCAAAACTGTCTTTTTGAAAGAGGCAGAAGTGGCAGGTGTCAAAACCATGAACGGCTTGGGTATGCTTTTGTATCAGGGCGTTTGTGCTTTTGAACTTTTTACCGGACAGACTGTCAGTGAGGAAGTTTGTGACGGATTATTCCGGCTTTTTGAAAGTGAAAACAAATGAAACGGAGTCAGGTTATGATTGAGCGAAAGCTGATTACAATTGAATCGCAGCCTGTTTTTGCAGAATATATTCAAAATCAGATTAATTCTACTTATAACTTTACCAATATGTTTATTTGGTCGGGAAATGGCATCACATATGACGTTATTGAGGATTGTTTGGTTTTATTCTTTCAAGGTGAAAAACGTCCGGTTTCGGCATCGTATCCGGTGGGAAAGGGTGACCGGAAAAAGGCAGTTCTCCAGATTTGTGATTACATCAAAAATGAGGGATTAACGCCGGTGTTCCGTAATTTGTGCGAGGAAATGGTCACGGAATTGCAGAATCTCTTTCCCGGTTGTTTTGAATTTATTGAAGACAGAAATGATGCAGACTATATTTATGAAACTGAAAAATTGATTCATCTTTCCGGAAAAGCTTTGCACGGTAAATGGAATCATTTGAATTATTTTAAAAAGACTTATGAATATACCTATAAAACCCTGACGCAGAGAGATATGCCTGATTGCCTCGGGGTATATGACCGCTGGGTGGCAGAAAAAGAAGAGCTTAGGTGGTCCGGCGGGGCGCGGGAGGCAACCCAAAAGCTTCTTGAAAATTTCGACAGGCTTCCGGTTCGTGCCGGGGGCATTTACATGGATGGGGAGCTTGTGGCATTTACTGTAGGTGAACAGGTTGCAGAAGACACAGTTTTGGTGCATCTTGAGTTTGCGGCGGACTACCGTGGACTTTTCAATGTGATTAACAGTGAATTTTTAAGCCGTGAATGGGCAGGCGTTCCCTATGCAAACAGGGAAGAGGATATGGGTCTAGCAGGTCTCAGACAGGCAAAGCTTGCCTATCGTCCCGTAAGGCTATTACAAAAATTTAATGCGGTACAGATAAAGCCGCTTTGAGGAGAGAGAAACGTGGACATCAGAGAACTTGACAAGAACTTCAGAAAAATCGCCGTTTCCGGTATTGCATATGAAATGTATAGTCCTCAGGCATTGGGTCTTGAGGGATTCCCCTGGGATGAGGAAAACGAGACGTTTTTATACCGTCTGCCGGATAGAATGCAGGGGGAAGTGACAAAGGCGGTTCGAGAGCTTGCCTATAACACCGCAGGTAGCGTGGTGCACTTTTGCACAGATAGTGCGGCTGTTTTGCTGAAGGGTGTATACCGACCTACAACCGTGATGCCTCATATGCCTTTTACCGGGCAAGGTGGGTTTGATGTGAAGCTTTGTGCCGAGGATGGAGAGCATCTTGTTGCCAATCTGTATGGAGAAGTAGCAGACATTATTGAGAAGAAATTTGACTTTGAGCTTTCCTGCCGCCTGCGGTCGGGAATGCATGAATATAAAATTTATCTGCCCTTGTATGCAGGACTTGAATCCTTGGAAATTGGGTTATCTGAGGGTGCTAAGGTGGAAAAAGCACCGGCATACAAGATAAAGCCTGTTTTGTTTTATGGCTCCTCTATTACACAGGGTGGGTGTGCTTCAAGACCCTCTAACTGCCATGCGGCACAGCTTGCTGCCAGGGTAGGAGCAGAACAGATTAACCTTGGTTTTTCGGGCAATGCCAAAGGGGAGGCAAACATTGCAGAACTGATTGCAAGCCTTGATTTATCCTGTTTTGTGATGGACTATGACCACAATGCACCAAACTATGAGCATTTAGTGAAAACCCACGAGCCGTTCTTTAAAATTATCAGAGAAAAACAGCCGGAGCTGCCGGTGATGATGATCAGCCGCCCATGCTTAGGATATTTTGATGTTGAAGATGACAGACGTCGACGGGATGTTATTATGCGGACCTATTTGAACGCAAGAGATAACGGCGACAAAAATGTATATTTTGTAGACGGAACGAAATTCTATACGCAGGATGTTCGAGAAATGCCCTCGGTTGACAAAAGTCATCCTACCGATTTGGGCTTTTATATGATGACAAGGGCGATTTTGCCTGTTCTTCGTCAGGCTCTTGGACAGGTCACCTATTTGCCCGGTATGGCATAAACTGATAACAGAATGATGTTATTAGGAGGCTTTTATGAAATCCTGTGGAATTTTATCCTGCCTTTGTCGCAGCCTTAGGTGTATGGAGGAGGAAGCGCAAAGCTTATGCAGATTGCTGGGTCGATGCGGTTGTGAAAAATGTGGTAAAAAACCACCGCCGTCTTGCACAAAAGCAGCTTGCTTGGGGCCCGAAAAATGCGACTTTAAAGAAGAAAGATGTGAAATGTGTGAAAAAGAATGTGATTTTTTCACACAGGGGTATTAAACCCATTTTAAAAACTGTTGTAATTTGCTAAAAAACAGGCAAATACAACAGTTTTTTTTATAGATAAAAAAGCGGAAGAAAAGAAA
>JAZSJR010000221.1:0-3528 GCA_045534415.1 Clostridia bacterium | reverse complement strand
AATTTCAAGCTGTTCTTTTGAATTGACCAAGCGGAGTGGTATTTGCAAAGCAAGCATCAGAAACAATAAGTATCATTTATGATAATATCAAAATTCTAATTGACGGAAAAGAGTATCAGCCGACAGATGCAAACGGAAATGTAGTTGAGCCATTTATTTACAATGGAACTACATATTTACCAGTAAGAGCAATAGCAAATGCATTTAATAAAGAGGTTGGGTGGAGTGCTGAAACAATGACTGTTTCGTTAGGCTCTCAAAAATTTGAATGGTTAAATAAACAAAATCATATAGATTATCAGCCAGAATATTGCAAATCATCAGAATTTACATTGATCGATAATGGAATACGATTGTATCAATCGGGTGGCGGATCATTTCATGATTATGATACATTTCCAAAACAAACTGTAACATATAAAATAAACGGCGAATATTCAAAATTTGTAGCAACTTTATACAATAACGAAAGTAATGGAGCAGGAACTAAAGTAACATTTTATGGAGATAATAAAAAAGTCTTACATTCAATTCCCGCATTAAGCAATGATACTCCTAAAATGGATATAGAGATTGATATTTCGAGTCAGAAAATTTTATATATAGAAGTTCAAAATATTGATTTTTATGAAGGGGAAATAAACTTTTTAAATGCAAGATTGTTGAAATAATGTCCGGTACTGTAACAAGCAGGGAAGATGTATAGTCTCTTCCAATAATTTAGGATAATCCTAGGACCTTATAAAGCGGAACGACACACAGGTCGTTCCCTACGATAAAAGGCAGAAACGATTGATTTCGTTTCTGCCTTTTGAAATTACTGTCCTTAAGAGTGCGCCTCATATCCGGTCTTTTTTTATGCCATTATACAATCACAGCCTGATTTTGTTTTTCTTTAATAGCTTTGATGAGTTCAGCTAAAGGTTTGCCGGCTTTTAACATTTCGTAGTTTGCCATAATGTTTTTATAAGCGGCATCCTCTGCTTTAAGCCCTGCAACCTCAGTTAAGATTACTTCCGGTGTCATGGGTTCTTCACCCTCGCGGCGGAAGAGGAGAGAAGCAGCAATTGCGGCTTCAATAAAGTCGGTTGCAACCACTTGCTCCTGACAGAGGCGAAGAGCACCAATCATACGGTCGTTGGGGGACAGTTTACGCTTAATGTCACCACCGACACGAGCAGCCGTATCACCTAACTGCTTGTTGGAGAAGCGGTATACCAGGTTTTCAACATGGTTATTAAGACCCTGGAACTCTACGTTATATTTTTTGCTCATAGCAAGAGCGGACTCCTGCATAGCACGGAGAACAATCAGTTCAACCTCGGGTACGCCGATAGCTTCCCAAATAGCGTCTTTGCCCATATACTGACCAAGGTAAGCCGTGGAAGCGTGACCCATGTTGTGAACGAACAGCTTTCTTTCAATATAGTAAGAGAAGGGTGCAAAGGGAACTAAGTTCTCAATGGCAGGAATCTCACCACGGAAAGCATTTTTGTCAACAGGCAGACGGTCGTAACGCTCTACGCAAACGCGTAAGGGGTTACCATCTTTCATAGCATCGGTCTGAATGGGAACCATTCTGCCGATGGAAGCTTCAACAAAGCCGACTTTGTCTAAGAAAGCACGTTCTTCTTCAGTCATCAGGTCAGAAATCATGCCCTTTAAAAATTCATCAGCACCAATTAAGTTTTCGCAGATGATGATGTCTAAAGGCTGCTTGTTGCCTGTGGTAAAACGACGTACAATACCTTCTTTAAAAGGCTTTACAACGAATTTTAATACGTTAACGCCAACTGCGGTTGCACACAGGTCAGCCTCAGCAATGGCGTTTGCTACGGCATCTAAATCGTTACCGTCAATACCGCTGATGTTCTGAACCATAACCTCGTCATAGCTTTCACCTTTTAAAATTCTGACGGGGTATTCCTTTTTTGTATTTAAGGCGGTGAGCAGCTCTTGATTTACATCCACAAAGCTGACAGCATATCCTGCCTGGAACATCAGCTGACCGATAAAGCCACGACCAATGTTACCGCCGCCGTACATAACAGCTTTTTTCATTTTGTTTTTCTCTCCAATCTTTCTCAGCCCGGCTGATTTTCTTCCATGAATTTTTTAATTTCTTCATAGGACTTAATACCGGTGGAAGCACCAACAGCCATTACGCAATGAGTTGCAACTGCGTTTGCAAATTGAGCGCTTTCTGTCATAGACATACCGTGGGTTAAGCCATAGAGGAAGCCGGAGCAGAAAGAGTCACCGGCACCGGTGGTGTCAACAGGCTTGTAGCCTAAATATGTAGGCATAACTACGCCCTCAGAATCTTTGGTTTCACGCACATAGCAACCATCTTTGCCAACCTTGATGGCAACATGCTTTGCGCCTAAATCAAAGAAGCAATCAGCGATTTCGCTTAAATCTTCCTTGCCGCCAGCAAACATTCTTGCTTCATCAATGCTGGGGATGAAGTAGTCAATGTAAGGCATGCAGGGACGGATGACTTCAACCCAACGACCGGAATTATCCCAAGCGCTGTCTAAAACTGTGATTTTGCCCATTTCTTTACATTTCTTTAAGAACTTAGCACAGGGTTCACCGTCAAAACCGGGCATCAGCATAGTACCTGCAACGAAGACAACCTTTGAATCACGAATAACATCATAGTTAATATCGCTTTCGGTAAATGCACCGTTTGCACCAACGCAGTGCAGGAAGGAACGTTCACCACTGTCATCTACGATAACGACGGAAGCAGAGGTGGGATGCTCTTTGCTGACTTTGATGCCGTCAGTGGTTAAGCCAACTTTCTTTACTTCTTCAAGCATGAAGCTACCGAAACCGTCATCGCCAACCATGCCTAAGAGGGCAATGTTTGCACCCAGCTTTTTCATATCAACGCCGGCATTTACAGCGCAACCGCCGGTGTAGAGGTCTAAACTGCCAATCTGATCCAGTTTTCCGGGTTCGGGGAGCTTTGTAATGGGTTTTGCAATACAGTCGGCAACGAAAATGCCGACGCAAGCTACATCATACATGTTTGTATCCTCCTAAAATTTACTTACTTATTTAATAAAACCTACCCTTTATTATATACCCAAATGGGTAGATATGCAAGACCATTCTTTGGAAAAGTGCTTTTTTTCGCCAATTTATTCCTAAAGCAGGTTCCATACGGCATCATCTTTTAAAGGCGGTGCTACCCTGTACGGGTCGGCATCTGCCCGAAAACCGCAAACAGCGTGGAAACGGCAATATTCGCAAGGAAAGGACTGACCGCTTTTGCAAGGAGAGACAGCTGTGTTGCCACGCAAAATTTCACGACCCAATTCACCGGCGGTTTTACGGATGTAGTCAGAAAGCTTTTTAAATTGTTCTAAGGTGGCATAGTTTCCGCCGGAATCTGACAAGGAGCCATCTTTGTTGATGCGGGCAGGTAAAATGGAAGAATGTCCGGAGATGCCTTTATCCATAGCACGAACAATGTCAGCATCTTTTAGCACCATGCCACTCATTTTAAACTGCTTTAAG
>JAZSJR010000068.1:0-13645 GCA_045534415.1 Clostridia bacterium | reverse complement strand
CATAATAAGATATTCGTTGATAAAGGAATCGATATCTCCGTCCATAACCGCGCCTACATTACCTGTTTCGTGGTTTGTACGGTGGTCTTTTACCATACTGTAAGGATGGAATACATAGGAACGAATCTGACTACCCCAGGCAATATCTTTCATGTCGCCCTTTAAGTCTTCAATCTTTTCTTTATGCTCACGCTCAGCCATTTCAACAAGCTTTGCTTTCAGCATCTTCATGGCTGTATCTTTGTTCTGATGCTGCGAACGCTCATTCTGACAGGCAACCACAACACCGGTGGGAATATGGGTAATGCGGATAGCAGAATCCGTCTTATTAACGTGCTGACCACCGGCACCCCCTGCACGGAAGGTGTCAATTTTGAGGTCATCAGGATTGATGTTAACCTCAATATCATCGCTGATTTCCGGCATAACATCCACCGATACAAAGGAGGTGTGCCGTCTGCCGGAAGCATCAAAGGGCGAAATACGCACCAGACGGTGCACCCCTTTTTCAGCTTTCGCATAACCATAGGCATTGTCCCCGGAAATCTGAATGGTAACACTTTTCACGCCTGCTTCATCTCCGGCTAAATAGTCCAGAGTTTCCACGGTAAAGCCACGGCGTTCTGCCCAATGCTGATACATACGCAAGAGCATTTCTGCCCAGTCCTGCGCTTCGGTACCGCCGGCACCGGGATGCAGGGATAAAATAGCATTGTTAGCATCATACTTGCCGGAAAGCAAGGTATCAAGCCGCAGATTTTCTAAATCTTCAGACAGGGTTTTATAACTTTCAGAAAGTTCATCCAGCAAGCTGTCATCATTTTCTTCAATGGCAAGCTCGCAAAGAGTTAAGGCATCTTCCCAGGCTGCATATAAATCGTTATACCGCCCGACCTTTGCCTTAAGCTGCTTCAGCTTTTGAAGCACCTTTTGTGATGCCTCCATATCATTCCAAAAATCTGCATCAGAGGATTTTTCCTCCAAGGTTTTTATTTCTTCTTCAACCTTGGGGACTTCAAAGTGAATCCCTCAATTCTAAAATAACGTCCTTCATAGCATGAAGGTCGAGACGATACTGATCGTACTCTATCATAATTTCAGTCCTTTCGTAAAAACATTTCTCATTTTTTTATTCCTCAGCGCCGCAGCACTTTTTATATTTTTTCCCTGAACCACAGGGACATAAATCATTTCTTCCCACCTTGTCGGTTTTCTTGGCAGGCTTCTTTTCACTCTCGCCAGCTAAAGATGCTTCAACAGGTTCTGCCACCATTTTTCGCTCCGGTGGTGCATCCATGCGCACACGGAACAGAAGCTTAATGGTTTCTTCCCCAATGGCTGCAATCATCTCTTCAAACATGTTGTAGCCCTCAAGCTTATATTCAATAACCGGATCGTGCTGCGCATAAGCACGGAGATTGATGCCGTTTCTCAGCTGGTCCATATCATCAATGTGGTCCATCCACTTGTTATCAACCGACCGGAGCAAAATGACACGCTCCAGTTCACGCATCCGATCTTCTCCAAAAGCTTCCTCTTTTTCTTCGTAAAGGGAAACGCCAATATCATAAAGCTTTTCACGCAGTTCATCTTTGGTGAGATATTCAAGGTCTTCACGGGTGAAGCTAATGGCACCTGCAGGCAGATAAACAGTTTCTAAATACTCAATCAAACCGGAAAGATTCCACTCATCAGCCCCCTCGGCACTGCCTGTGTAGCGGTCAACCGCTTCGTCAATTAAATCCTTAAGCATCTTTATGATGCTGTTTTTCACGCTTTGACCGTTTAACACATTCTGACGCTGACCGTAGATAATTTCACGCTGCTGATTCATAACATCATCATACTGCAGAACGTGCTTTCTAATCTGGAAGTTCTTACCCTCAACACGTTTCTGAGCACTTTCAATAGCACCTGTCAGCATTTTATGCTCAATAGGCTGGTCTTCTTCAAGCCCCAGAACACTGACCATTCCGGCGATTCTGTCTGAGCCGAAAAGACGCATCAAATCGTCCTCTAAGGAAATAAAGAACCGGGAAGTACCGGGGTCACCCTGACGGCCGGCACGACCACGAAGCTGGTTATCAATACGCCGTGATTCGTGGCGTTCTGTACCAATGATGAAAAGACCGCCTGCTGCCCGAACCTTTTCAGCCTCCGGTGCAATTTCTTCTTTAAACTTGGCAATCAGCTCAGAATACATCTCTCTGGCTGCCTGAATTTCTGCATCATCTGTATCAGAAAAGCCCATCGCTTCAGAAATTAACTCATCAGAAAGGCCGCGCTTTTTCATTTCATGCTTAGCTAAAAACTCTGCATTACCGCCCAGCATAATGTCAGTACCACGACCTGCCATATTGGTAGCAATGGTCACGGCACCCAGTTTACCTGCCTGGGCAATGATTTCCGCTTCTTTTTCGTGATACTTGGCATTTAACACCTCGTGACGGATGCCACGACGCTTGAGCATGCCGGATAACTGCTCAGACTTTTCAATGGTCACAGTACCCACCAGCACCGGCTGACCCTGCTCGTGGCAAAGAACAACCTGCTCAATGACCGCAGCGAGCTTGCCCCGCTCAGTTTTATAAACCGAATCCCCCAAATCCTTACGAATCATTTCCCGGTTTGTGGGGATTTCAATCACATCCAGCTTGTAAATATCCTGAAATTCCTCTTCCTCAGTGAGCGCCGTACCGGTCATACCGGACAGCTTGTTATACAGACGGAAATAGTTCTGGAAGGTGATGGTTGCCAGAGTTTTGCTTTCCCTTTCAACCGTAACCCCTTCTTTTGCTTCAATGGCCTGATGCAAACCGTCAGAATACCGTCTGCCCAGCATCAGGCGACCGGTAAACTCGTCTACAATAATAATTTCGCCGTCTTTATTGACATAATCCTTATCCCTGTGCATAATGCCGTGAGCACGAATCGCCTGATTAATGTGGTGCTGCAGCGTCATGTTTTCAGGGTCAGAATAGTTTTCGAGGTTAAAAGTCTTCTCAGCTTTGGCAACGCCCTGCTTTGTCAGGGTTGCAGTGTGCGCCTTTTCATCCACAATATAATCTGCCTGAATATCATCATCCAGCTCTTTGTCGTTAGATTCTGTCACGCGATGACAAACCAGATTTCTGGCAAAACGGTCCGCAATGTGGTAAAGCTCGGTAGATTTATCACCAACGCCGGAAATAATCAGCGGTGTTCTTGCCTCGTCAATTAAAATAGAGTCCACTTCGTCCACAACGGCATAGTGCTGACCGCGCTGCACCATCTGTTCTTTAAAAATAACCATATTATCACGAAGATAGTCAAAACCAAACTCGTTATTAGTACCATAAGTAATGTCTGCTTCGTAATTTGCCTTTCTGTCCTTTTGTTCAATGTCGTGAATAATCAAACCCACTGTAAGGCCTAAAAACTTAAAGACCTTACCCATCCACTCACTGTCACGCTTGGCAAGATAGTCATTCACCGTAACAATGTGAACACCCTTGCCCTCTAATGCGTTTAAATAAGCAGGCAAGGTAGAAACCAAGGTTTTACCTTCACCGGTTTTCATTTCAGAAATTCTGCCCTGATGCAGTACAATGCCGCCTAAAACCTGCACATAAAAATGCTTCATACCAAGCACGCGCCAGGCAGCCTCACGAACGGTTGCAAAAGCTTCCGGAAGCAAATCGTCCAAGGTTTCGCCCCCGGCGAGTCTTTCTTTAAATTCTGCTGTTTTGGCTTTTAATGCCTCGTCAGACAATGCACTGTATTCTTCCTCCAGCGCCATAACACGGTCTGCAATGGGGCGTACGCGCCTGAGCTCACGGTCGCTGTATTTACCTAAAATTTTTTCTAATAAACCCTTCATCTATCAATCCATTCCTTTCCGAATGATAGTTATGCAAAATTCTATACTCATAGTATACCACATTATAGGTACATTATGGTATTAACTTTTTGTAAACATACAAAACACCATTATACATTATATTGTACCATAAAATTACCATAAGGTAAAGCGATTTCGCAATAAAATCCTTGATTTTCCAAACAAAATGCGTTATACTAGAAATAATGAAAGGATGATGCGAAAATGACGAAAATCAGAACACGTTTTGCGCCCAGCCCCACAGGTTATATGCACATTGGTAACCTGAGAACGGCTCTGTATGCTTACCTCATCACCAAGCACGCAGGTGGCGATTTTATTTTAAGAATTGAAGATACTGACCAGGAGCGTTATGTTGACGGCGCTGTTGACCTGATATACAGAACCTTAGCTGAAACCGGTCTTGTCCACGACGAAGGTCCGGATATTGGCGGTAACTACGGCCCTTACATTCAAAGTGAGCGCTTGGGCCTGTATCAGGAATATGCTAAAAAACTGGTTGAACTGGGCGGTGCTTATTACTGTTTCTGCGACAAAGAACGCTTAGACGGACTTCGTGCACAGCAGGAAGCTGCTAAGCTCATGCCCAAGTATGACGGTCACTGTGCCCGTCTCTCTAACGAAGAAATTGAGGAAAAGCTGGCAAGTGGCGTACCTTACGTTATCCGTCAGAAGATTCCACACCACGGCAACACATCCTTTGTTGATGAAATTTACGGCAAAATCACCGTAGATAACGCAACATTGGATGATAACATTCTCTTAAAATCTGACGGTTATCCTACCTATAACTTTGCAAACGTTATTGATGACCATCTGATGAACATCACCCACATCATCCGTGGTAGTGAATATTTATCCTCAACCCCGAAATATAATTTATTGTATGAAGCCTTTGGTTGGGAAATTCCTACTTACATCCATGTTTCCCCCGTCATGCGTGATGCTCACAAAAAGCTGAGCAAACGCGAAGGCGATGCTTCTTATGAAGATTTTATCAATAAGGGTTACTTAAAAGAGGCTGTACTGAACTACATTGCCCTCTTAGGCTGGAGCCCGGGCGGCGAGCAGGAAATCTTTACACTGGAAGAAATGATTGAAGCCTTTGACATTAAAGGCATCAGCAAATCTCCTGCCATTTTTGACCCGCAGAAGCTTGACTGGTTAAACGGTGAATACATCAGAAAGCTCTCCTCCGAAGCATTTTATGAAAAGGCTCTGCCTTACTTAAAAGAAGCTGTTAAGCGCGAAGATGTTGACCTTGAAAAGGCAGCAAAACTGCTTCATGACCGTACAGAAAAGCTCTCTGACATTCCCGAGCAGCTTGACTTTATTGATGTTCTCCCCGAATATGACCCGGCACTTTATTGCCACAAAAAGATGAAGACAAACGAGGAAAACTCCCTGACATCTTTGCAGGAAATTCTCCCTGTTTTAGAGGGCATCACCGACTGGAACTACGATGCACTGCACGAAGCACTCTTTGCTTTAATCGAAAAGCTTGAAGTGAAAAACGGTCTCATCCTATGGCCCTTGCGTGTGGCTGTTTCCGGCAAATCCTTTACCCCCGGCGGCGGCGTTGAACTTGCCGAACTTTTAGGCAAGGATGAAACCATCGCAAGAGTGAAAAAAGGTATTGAACTGTTGTCAAAATAAAAAAATGGTATAAAAGAAAACGCACCCATCGGGGTGCGTTTTCTTATTCTTCTTCGTCTGTTTCCATTTGTTTATTCCAGGGTTTCGTGCAGGCAAAACAAATAACTGTGCCCAGTGCTGCAATTACAAACCAAACTAAAAGCGTCTTTTCCCACCCCATGTTTTCCGATAACACTGCAATGCCATAGGTTGAAATAGCACTACCGATATATACGCAGGAATTTAAGATGCCGGACGCTGTTGAAACGTTTCCGCTTTTTGAAAAATAAGGCGGAATCATACCAATTAAAATCAGATTAACACCATGCATACTGCCTGTTAAAAGTGCCGTGAACAAAACAGAAAGCACAGCAATGTTTTTGCCGGATAAAAAGTAAAGCACCAAAGAGGCAACACTGCCTATACCAAAAATCACGCCGGAGCAAAGCACAGGGTTGCTGAACTTTTTCGTATACAGCCGCTCAGAAACATTTGTGCTGATAATGGTGAAAATCGGCAGAATCACACCGGTTAAAATCGAAATTTTATTGCCTAGGTTACAGGTTTCAGAAATGTATGTAGGCATCCAGGTAGTGACACCATCCCGAAGCATACCCATCAAAACGATCGACAGCATAATGATTAAGAGCAGGGGCGAAAACAATCCGGAAATGCCACCTGAGGTAGCTTTAGGCTTTGCAAATACCGCGTCATTTGAAACCGTTGGACAGGTTTTTTGCCACGCAAACATCATAACAATGCCACAAATTGCCGAAAAAACAAACATAGCCCGCCAACTAAAAAGAGAAATTAGCAGGGGTGCTAACAAATAAACTAAAATTGTGCCGATGGAGGCACCCCAGTTCACACGGACGATAGAGCGGTTATAATCCTCAGGTGAGAACAAAATTGCCATCATCCGCACCATAGGCGGCCACATAAATGCCTGTGCAAATCCATTAATGCACCAAACCCCCAGCATATAATAAGCATTGGAGCACAAGGGAATTAAAAGATTCATCAAGGTCGTAACACCCAAACCAAAAAGCAATAGTTTTTTAGGCGAAAACTTATCGCCGCAAATACCGCTGATAATCTGCCCGGTACCATAGGTAATAAAACTACCGGTAACAGAAAGAGATAACAGGGATTTAGCAATGCCTGTTTCTGTTGCCATCTCTAAAATAACAGCCCCAAAATTGATGCGGGTTATATAACTGACCATATAACAACACGCAAAAACAAACATAATCTGATTAACCTTTTTTCGTTCCTGTATATATGCCATGATTATAATTCCTTTCCATCAACCTTAGCAAGCACACGCAAATGATTCTCACGATAAAGCGCTGCAAGCTCACAGGGCAATCCGCTGTCTGTTATATAATAGTAGTCCTGCTTCATATCATCCAGTTTTAAAAGTGCCTGACTTTCAAATTTTGAGCTGTCTGCCAAAATAAATGCCTGATCACAAATTTCCAAAAGCTTTTTCTGGGGCGGATACAAATCCTGCTGGTAATCACAAATGCCAAATTTTAAGGATACAGCCGAGGGGAAAATAAAGCTTTTCTGCACGTGCAGGCGTTCCATTGTATCCAAGGTCAGGGTACCGCAAAAGGCATTTTCTTCTCTTAAATATTGCCCGCCACACAAAATAACCGCAAATGTATCCTTTAAAATGTCAAAAACATCTGCAGAATGAGTAATAACTGTCAGCTTTTTAAAGCGGGTTTTTAATAGCTCTGCAAAAATAACCGCTGTGCTGCCGGCATCAATGCCAATGTAATCACCCTCATTAATAAACGACATGGCAACAAAAGAAAGCTCCCGCTTTTTGTCACTATGCTCCTGATTCCGCCTTGGCAATTCATAATAAGGCTTCATTCCCCCGGTAGAAACAGCGCCACCGTGAACACGAGTGAGCACGCCCGCTTCTTCCATAAAAAGCAAATCACGACGAATAGTTTCAACCGAAACATCAAACAACTCCACCAGTTTTTTTGTTGTCACTGCCCCATGGTCCTTGACCATTGCCTGAATTTTTTGCTGCCGTTCTTCTGCAAGCATTTGCATTCACCTCCAAATACTTACACATAATACCACATAATTGCAACAAAGTCAACATAAAATAGTTTTTTTCACTGTCATTTTTCCCCCTGCAGATACATATACTGTACCATCTGATGAAAGGGGACAAGATGATGGAACAAATGTATAGGAGACAGCGGTCAGAATACCGTTCATATCCACGTGCATCCTCTGTTGATGCATCAACGGGCTATAAAAAAACTTTCAAAAAACAAGGGGCATTCTGCCTCCTTTTGGTGGTTATATGTCTGTTTTGCAAGCTGTCAAAAAATGCCGCTACCGAGCCTGTCAAAAAAGCCATTCAGCTTATGATAAACACCACTACAGACTTTAAACAAGTAAAAACACAGACCCAGGATTTTTTCCGCTCTCTTCTGCCAAAGGTCGAAGAAAGAGACATAAGGCAAAATGACCTGCTTGTTAATCTGACAAAACCGGTAGAAGCGCCCATCACCTCCCCTTTCGGTTTGCGAAGCGACCCCACAACCGGCGAGGAAGCCTTTCACTATGGCCTTGATTTGGGCGCACCCCAAGGCGATAAAATTAAGTGTGCCGCAGAGGGAACAGTGGAAGAAGCCGGCGAAAATGCCGAATACGGCAAGTTTATCATCGTCCGGCATTCTGATACCGTATCAACCCTTTACGCCCACTGCCAGGAGCTTTTGCCCCAGGCAGGAGACGTTGTAACCGCCGGACAAGTTATCGCCACCGTCGGTGCTACCGGCAAGGTCACCGGTCCTCACCTGCACTTTGAAATCCGGGATGGGGAAACCTGGCTGGACCCCGCCAAATTTTTAGACTTTGGCACAGAGGAGACCAAAAATGATTAAAATTACCCGATTTTTTTACATTCATTGGCTTGTCTTTCCTCTGCTTTTAATCTCATATCTAACCGGTGGGTTGCACACCATGGCAACTGCCTATGCCGTTGTGTTTGTTCACGAAATTTTTCATTTGCTTGCCACCCTTTTGGTTCGGGAGCGTGTGGGTTCTGTGATTATTATGCCTTTTGGCATGACCCTTAGGCTCTCTGCCCGCATCATTCGCCACACCGGCAAGGAGATTTTTATTGCCCTGGCAGGCCCATTTGCAAATGTACTGATGCTCGCCATTTCCCATCAGATAGCACCGCTATATCCTGAAGTGCCCTTAAGCCTATATGTGTTTCAATTTTTAAACGTTTCCGTACTGCTCATAAACCTGCTCCCCTGCCTGCCGCTGGATGGGGGCAGAGTGTTAAAGGCTATTTTAATCCGTCGCTTGGGTTACTTATCTGCCGTTTCAATTATGCAACGGACAAGCCGTATTATGACCGCTCTTTTGCTCTTTGCCGGCGCCTTTGTGCTTTGTATCAGCCGTTGGAATATTAGCCTTTTAATGGCAGCTGCATTTCTTGCCTTTCATATGGCAGAAGAAAAAAGGCGGAATGAATACATCCTAATGCAAGAGCTTTTATATGCCAAAAACAAACTGAAAAAGCGGGGACTTATGAAATCCCGCTCCATTTGTGCTATGGACTCTCTCCCGGCGAAGGATGTGTTTAAAATGCTTAGCTATGACAGTTTTTACATCATTCACATTGTGGATGAAAATCAAAACCACCTGCGGCCTGTAACCGAGGCGCAGGTGGTGGATGCCATTTTAGAAAAGGGTTGGAGAATTTGCCTGGCAGAGGTTTAAAGCCTCTGCCTTTTTTGTGTCATAAAAAGTAGTAAAGCGTACATCGCCGCCACAGCGGTAATCCCCAAAGCGAGGGGCGTTGGGCTGTCCGGCACATAACCAAATAACACAACAAACCCAAGCCGCACGGCATAAGCCGAGGCAAAAGCAAAGACTGCCGGCATAAGAACCGTGCGCATCAGGGGAATTTTAAAACCAGTCACTTTCAGCAACCGATTAATGCTTAAAAAGGCATTCAAAATCTCAGTAATAAAAATAATGGCAATATAGCCATCCACCCCAAATCGGGGCAAAACCGCGTAAATCAGTGAAACACTCACCGCTGAGTCAATGATATTATAACGCATGGAATATACCTGCTGATTAAGGCCCTTGAGCATTGCGTCCGTAACGCTGTCTGTATACATGACCACAACCAGGGGTGCTAAAAAACGAATAAAAAGCCCTGCATCTCCACTTTGATAAATGGCCGTTCCAAGCTCTTTTGCAAAGGCGAAAAAGATAGCCGCCGCACCAACGGAAAAAGGAATTGAAACACCAAAAGTTCGGCTCACCACACGGTTGATGCCCACCGGTTTATTTTGCTTTTGAAATTCTGTCAGCTCCGGCACCAAAAGTCCTGCAAATGCTGAAAGCACAGCAGAGGGAAATAAAAGCACCGGCATAACCATGCCGTGAACTACGCCATATTGCGCCAAAGATGCAGAAGTCGATGCACCAAATTTTTTTAATCCTCTGGGAATCAGCAAGTGCTCAAGGGTGACAAGACCTGAACGCAAATAGGCACTAATGGCAACCGGCACTGCAATGTGAAGCATGCGAAACAGATAGTGTTTTTCTTTCTCCTTTTGTCCCCTGTAGCGGTTTACATCCAGCCGATACAACCCATACATCACCAAAAAGGAAAGAATCTCTGCCACGCTGCCGCCGCCCACCACCGCCATGCAGGCATATTCAATCCCCCGGCTAACAAAAATCCGAAGTCCGAAAACCGTGACAACAATTTTGACCAAAAGCTCAAACACCTGAGAAAGAGCACCCTTTGTCACACGGCGCACTGCCGTAAAATATCCGTTCATGGCAGAAGACAGAGCCACAAAGGGCATACTCACCGAAAGCAACCTGAGAGATTTAATTGTGCGCTCATCCCCCAGCCACAAAGCACCTATAGGCCTTGCAAAGAGAAATAAAAGGCAGCCGGAAAGAAGACCGAAAAATAACGTATAACCCAAACAAATTGCCATACTTTTTCGTATGCCTTTATCACAGACAAAGGAAAGCTCCTCTGTCACCAGCCGGGTTGCCGCCAGTGACGCACCGGATGATGCCACCGTGGTGGCAAGCATATACACTGACATAACAAGTCCAAAAAGACCAATGCCCTCTGCCCCAATGGTGTTTGTTATATAAACATTAAAGGAAACACCCACACCCCGCAAAAATACAGCCGTGCAGGCAACCACCAATCCGTTTACTAAAAACCTTTTTGTTCGCAACATAGGTCACACCTCATTCTTTCTCTACAATATATGAGCTATAAAGAAAGAACATAACCCTAAACGCACATTTGACAAAGCAGAGCGGCTATGATACAATTTTGGTATGTTAACATATGCAAAGAGGGGATGTTTTTATGCATACAAACTCATTATCAGATACACCCAGTGCTCTCCGGCTGACCATCGGTTTTTTCGGCAGAACAAACAGCGGAAAATCTTCCCTGATTAATGCCATAGCCGGGCAAGAGGTTTCTTTAGTTTCACCTGTTTCCGGCACAACAACCGACCCGGTTTCAAAGCCTATAGAAATCTACCCCTTAGGCCCTTGCATTTTGCTTGACACCGCCGGCGTTGGTGATGAAACTGAACTGGGGCAATTGCGTATGTCCCGCACCCTTTCTGCTATGGATAAAACTCATATCGCTGTTTTGGTGTTAACTGACGAAAGCGATTTTCAGGAAGAAAAGGCTCTCCTTGCAGAGCTATCTAAACGCAAAACCCCTGTGGTGGCTGTTTTAAATCAGATTGATACACTAACACATTATGAAGATGCGGTCAAAAGGATAGAAGGTGCTTTAGACATCGTTCCCATCCCTGTCAGCGCAACAGAAAAAACAGGTCTTTCCGCCCTGCGGGAGCAGCTGGTTAAATCTGCACCCGAGGTGGTTGAAAACGAATCTGTCATCGGCCATCTTGTCAAGGAAAACGACCGGGTGCTGCTTGTCATGCCCCAGGATATTCAAGCCCCAAAAGGCCGATTGATTTTGCCACAGGTGCAGGTCATTCGCGACCTGTTAGACCATGGCGCCATCGTCACCTGTGTAACTGTTGATAAGCTGACTGAAGCACTAAAAGACAACACCCCGGATTTAATTATTACAGATTCTCAGGTTTTTCCGGCAGTGTATGAAAAAAAGCCGGCAGAATCAAAGCTCACCTCTTTTTCCGTTTTGCTGGCAAGATATAAAGGTGACATTGATGCATATCTTACCGGTGCTAAAAAAATCTGGGATTTAAAAGCCGGTGATAAGGTTCTCATCGCCGAGGCCTGCAGCCACAACCCACAGGATGGTGACATTGGCAGGGTGAAAATACCCAACCTGCTGCATAAAAAGGTTTGCCCCGACATTGATGTGACCGTTGTGGGTGGACAGGATTTCCCGCAGGATTTAACCCCTTACAGCCTGGTCATTCATTGCGGTGGATGCATGTTTAATCGCCGTCAGGTTTTAAGTCGTGTCATGCGGGCGGTAGACCAAAATGTTCCTATTACCAATTACGGAATTTTTCTTGCCGAGATGGCAGGTATTTTAGATAAAATTACAATATAACCGAAAGTGAGTCATCCGAACCTGCCTAAAACGGTGCAATTTCGGTATCTTTCGGTTAACCGGGAGACATAGCCATGATAACAGATATGCTCAAAATACACAGCGAAAAAGAAAAGGCGTCTTTTCATATGCCGGGGCACAAAAATGGTGTCGGCTTTTTAGGCGCACCTTTTGATGGCTCTGTGTTCTCTATGGATACAACCGAGCTTCCTGGAACAGATGCTTTAATAGAGCCGGAAGACGCCATTTTAGAAGCCGAGCAATATGCTGCCCGGCTTTACGGCGCAACTCACAGCTTTTTTTTGGTGAATGGCTCCACTGGTGGCATTCTTGCTATGATCTATGGTGCGTTTAATCCCGGTGATAGGGTTATTGTTGATAAAAACTGTCATCAATCCGTTTTAAACGGCATCATTCTCTCCGGTCTTTTCCCTGTTTATGTAACGCCGGAATGCTCTACGCTTTCTGATGTCCCCGGAACAGTTTCCCCAAACGCAATTGCTCGGATACTGGCAGAGTATCCGGATATAAAAGGGGCTGTTATCACCGGACCCAATTATTACGGTGCCACTGCAGACATAAAAAACATTGCAAATTTGCTACATCAGCATAGTGCACTGCTCTTGGTAGATGAAGCTCACGGCGCTCATTTTCCTTTTAGCAATATGCTGCCGGAATCTGCTGTAGCTCAAGGGGCAGATATGAGCGTAACCAGTTTGCACAAGACCCTGCCTGCGCCGAATCAAACAGCACTTTTAAATATTGGAAAACACGTATCCATCCAAAAGGTACGTGCAGCTGTGCGAATGTTTCAGACAAGCAGCCCTTCTTATGTCTTGCTGGCGGCTATGGAATATGCCCTGCACTTTGCTGAAGAAAAGGGCGAAGAAGAAACAAAGCGGTTGGTAGCAAGGCTGGCTTCTCTTGGTTGCCCCACTTTAGATGACCCCTTAAAGCTAATGCCCACTTGGGCAGACAAAGGCATTAGCGGATACGATGCCGAGGAAATTTTACGGACAAAATTTGGTGTTTATATTGAGATGTGTAACGCCCATCGTATTTTATGTATGAGTTCCTGGTGTAATAGCGAAGCAGATATACAGCGTCTGGCAGAAGGCATAAACTACTTAAATGCTATGCCTACTCAGGGTAAACCTTTAAAGGTCGCACCCTTAAAAGGTGGCGTTATAAGCATTCCTGAGCTTACACCAGCGGAAACACTGCGCTTAACGCAAACCCTTGTGCCGCTTAAAGAAGCAGAGAATAAAATTTGTGCAAGTGCAGTTTCAGCCTTTCCCCCGTGTGTGCCAATTTTGCTCCCTGGGGAACGTATCACTACAGAAAAAATTAATTATCTCTTTGAATTACAAAATAACCATGCAACCATCACCGGTTTAGTAGATGATTCCGTTTTGGTTCTTAAATAACTGAAAAGGAGATGTAAAAAATCATTTTTACATCTCCTTTATTTTTTTATATTGTAGGAGATAACCTCCTGAATGTACCGATGCCTGTGGGTTCTCCTTTAATAC
>JAZSJR010000183.1:0-1831 GCA_045534415.1 Clostridia bacterium | reverse complement strand
GATAGCGGATTTCAACTTTGCATCCCAGTGCATCCAACTTTTTTAAATTTTCCAAAATTAGCGTATTATCCTTTCCGGTGCATCGTTTATGTACCTCAGGGTCAATTGCCTTTAAATCATATAAAAACTCATCCACATAGGGTATGATTCTTTCAATCACTTCAAATGTAACATAGCCACAGGTGTCAATATCCACACTGATACCCTCGTCATAAAAAATCTTCGCCAGCTCTACAGCAAAATCAATCTGGCAAAGGCATTCGCCGCCGGAAAAGGTTACACCGCCACCGCTGTTTTTAAAAAAGTCACGGTCCTGCAAAACTTTATCAGCAAGTGCACGGCTTTCCCATTCTTCACCATAAAGTACTCTGGTTGCTACCGGACACGACTCTATGCAGCCATAGCACTGCACGCACTTTTCCGGCTCAAATACACCGTTTTTATGTATGGCGCCGCCTTGGCAAACCTCAGCACAGATGCCGCAGGAGGCACACTTATGGCTGAAAATACCCACCTCTTTTTCAAAAGACAAGGTATCAGGATTGTGACACCACAAGCACCGCAGCGGGCATCCTTTAAAAAAAATGGTTGTTCTAAGCCCTGCACCATCGTGCACCGCCATTCTTTTTAAATTAGTAATCAGACCTTTCATTGGTTATTCTCCCTCGGCACGCACAATATACTCGTCTTGCTCTTTTTTCCCCAAGCGGTTAAACAAGCAGTTCCAGCCGCAGATTCTTACTTGCAGATTGGGATAATCCTCCGGCTTTTTCTGAGCCTCTTTTAAGACATCAGCGTTCAAAACATTATAATGCACAGCAAAGCCGCCGTTGTCTAAAAAGGTTTTCAGAGTTCCATACAAAACATTTAAGCCATTTTCACCTTTCACTGCAGATGAATGCATGTCAAGGTCTAACACAACGCCATTGGGCGAATGGGTTGCATCCACCGTTGTCATAGAGAGAACGTGTGCCGTTGCACCCTCACGGTCAGCACCAAAGGATGCGCCGGAGTTTAAGGAGGTGCTTTCGCCATATAGTCTGCCGTCGGGCGTAGCGGCAAGCTTCGAACCCATCCACCAGCGCCAGATGATAGACATCATACCAAGGCGATACTGCCCACCCTTGGCATTGGGCTGTTTGTTAATGAAAACACCCAGTTTATCCACAATGTCCTTGGCATAGGCATCTACCGCCGGGTCACCCATGCCGTATTTCGGGAATTTGTTTTTAGCAGTCAGGCGCAAAGCTTCAGCGCCCTCCCAGTTCTTTTTCATCAACTCAGAAAGCTCAGATAAGGTCATTTTCTTATCATCAAACACGAGCTTTTTCACAGCCATCAACGAGTCTACCGCTGTACCTAAACCAACTGCGTTAATGGATGTGTCATTATACTTAGCACCAAAACCGGCATAAATATCCTTCCCCTTTGCCATGCACTCGGGATAGGTCGATGTAAACAAAAGTCCGGCGTGTAGCTTAGGATACAAGCGTTCCATTTTATCAATATAGCAAATCGCCAAATCACAGACTTTTTCAAGCTGACGAAGAAATTCGCTATAAAATCCATCAAAGGTTTCAGGGGTTTTCTCTACGGGTAAACCAACCTGTTGGCCGGTTTTCATATCACAGCCGTTATTTAAGGCAAACTCAATTGCCTTTGCAAGGCTTACACGCCCCGTTGCCGGGCTTGTAAGCTCGCCAAAACCACCAACTTCATAGCAGCCGTCAACGTGATAATCCACAATATCCTCTTCTGCAATGCCCAGGTGGCGCAGCGAATTTTTTAAGGTGGTATCGCCCATAAAGAGCACACTGTTTGCACCCTGACG
>JAZSJR010000185.1:0-6894 GCA_045534415.1 Clostridia bacterium | reverse complement strand
CTTACCTAAAGCATCGATTAACCAAGAAGCATCGTCCTTTTCGAAGCCGTAAGCAGACTGAACTTTTAAGTTCATCATCTTGTTGCCACGAGCATCAGTTAAAGCGGTGCTGTTTTTGAAGGTGTTTTCAACAGTAGCTTTGATTTTGTAGATGTCAGAGTACTGTGAAAGCAGAGTTCTCTTTTCGTAATCAACGTTCTTAGAACCGTTGTAGATAACATACTCGGTATCGTTGCCGATAGCGTAGGAGTAGTCCATCAGCGGAGCTTCGAATGCGTTGTATACTAACTGAGCAACGTCTGCACGAGTAGCAGCTGCGTTACCGTTAGAGGTGTTAACGCCGCTATCAATTTTGTAGGAACCAGCGATTCTGGTGTAACCTGTCGGGAAACCGCCCAGGTATTCTTCTACGTAGTATTCGTAGCCCATAGCACGAACGATCATGGTGATTGCTTCGTTATATGTAACGTTAGCATCGGGATCGAACTTGCCTTCGCCTTTACCTTTAACGATGTTCTGAGAAGCAGCCCATGCGATGTAGTCATATGCCCAATGATCTTCGGGAACATCGACGAAGGTTGCTAAGCCAACCGGAGACTGGTTCATAGCTCTGCAGATAACTGCAGCGAACTCAGATCTCTTGATGTTTGCTTCCGGATCGAATACGCCAGCTTCTTTACCCTCTAAAACTTTGAGAGCAGCCAGAACTTCGATTGCTTCGAAAGCATTGTCAGTTTCTGCGACATCAGTGAATGTTGCAGCGCTGGTGCTGATAACAAAGCTCAGCAGCATAACAACGCTCAAAACTACTGACATCAGTCTTTTGAGATTTTTCATAGTCTCAAATCCTCCCTTATAATATTTTTTTATTTTTATTGAAAGAGCTATTGGTTAGGTGTAACTCATTCCTCTTTCAAAAACGAGAAACACGTATAGAAGGACAGTTATCCCATCCTTATGCATTGATTGTATCATATGTTTTTATGATAGTCAATGCATGATTCGCAACTGTAATAAAATTGTAAAACTACTGTTTTATTGCTGTCGCAAATCTATATAACAACGTACATTGCTGTACATTATTACTGATAGCAAGTACGGAATTTCTGATTATACATTGTTATTTTAATTCGGAAGCTCTTTTTGAATTCTCGCTCCGCTCGTCTTAACAAAAAGACCGACTGGATTAAGCGCTTTCTTTCTGCGCTTTGCTTGAAACAAAGCCTTACTCCATGTCAACGTACATTGCTGTACATTATTACTGATAGTAAGTACGGAATTTCTGATTATACATTGTTATTTAATGTCGTAGGGAAGCACCTACCTGTGTTTACGCAGAACGACACATAGGTCGTTCCCTACAATCGCAGGCCTGTTCTTCACCTATTAAATAGGAAAAAACTTATTTTTCTTTTTTATATTCCAGACTGTATTTCACAAAGTCACGGAACAAGGGATGAGGACGGTTGGGACGAGACTTAAATTCCGGATGGAAAATTGCGCCCACATACCAGCGCTTATCCGCTACCTCTAATATTTCACAAAGCTTACCGTCAGGTGATTTACCTACAAAATACATACCCGCTTCTTCTAAACGGTCACGGTATGCATTGTTCACCTCGTTGCGGTGACGATGACGCTCATCAATAATTTCTTTTTGATAAGCTTCAAAGACCTTTGTGTTCCGCATCAGGTGGCAAGGATATTTACCAAGACGCATTGTGTTGCCGGTTTTTTCTGTATCTTTCTGATCCGGCATAATATCAATAACGGGATACACTGTCCCAGGGTCAACCTCTGTTGTGTGTGCCGCCTTTAAGCCAAGCACGTTTCTTGCATATTCAACAACTGCAAGCTGCATGCCAAGGCCAATGCCAAAGAAAGGCACATCCTTTTCACGAGCATACTGACAAGCCAAAATCTTGCCGGAGATGCCACGGTCACCAAAGCCGGCAGGCACCAAAATGCCGTCAACATCGCCCAATGCTTCTTCAATGTTCTCTTCATTTAATAATTCAGAGTTAATCCATTTGATGTTAACCTTAACATCATGAGCAATGCCGCTGTGTTTTAATGCTTCAACCGTGCTGAGGTAAGCATCATGAAGCGCCACATATTTACCAACAAGACCAACGGTGATTTCGTTCTTTAAGTTCTTTGTTTTTTCAACAATTGTCTTCCATTCATCCAAATCAGGACGATAATCCGGCAGACAAAGTTTTTTAAGAACCACTTTGGTAAGACCCTGCTTTTCAAGAACTAAAGGCACTTCATACAGGGTCGGGATGTCGGGGTTAGCGATAACCGCATCCACAGGAATGTTACAGAACAGCGCCAGCTTGTTGATGATGTCATCATCCAAAGGATATGAGGTGCGGCACACCAGCACATCCGGCTGGATACCAATGCTTAAAAGCTCTTTCACGCTGTGCTGTGCGGGCTTGGACTTAAGCTCGCAGGACATTTCAAGGTAAGGGATGAGCGCTACGTGGATATACATAACGTTTTCCCTGCCAACCTCTGTTGCAACCTGACGGATTGCTTCTAAGAAAGGCTGGCTTTCAATATCACCGACTGTACCACCGATTTCGGTAATGACAATGTCATTCTCACCGGAGGAGCCGGCACGATAAATGCGTTCTTTAATTTCATTGGTGATGTGGGGGATAACCTGAACGGTTCCGCCTAAATAATCACCGGTTCTTTCTTTATTAATAACGGACCAGTAAATCTGGCCTGTGGTAACATCACTGTTAATGTTTAAGTTTTCATCGGTAAAGCGTTCATAGTGACCGATGTCAAGGTCGGTTTCGGCACCATCATCCGTCACAAAAACTTCACCATGCTGAATGGGGTTCATCATGCCGGGGTCGATATTAATATACGGATCAAACTTTTGGTTTGTTACTTTAAAGCCCCTGGCTTTTAAAAGACGACCCAATGACGCTGCTGTAATACCCTTACCTAAACCTGATACAACACCGCCGGTTACGAAGATATATTTTGACATAATAACCCTCCCAGCATAATATTCCTATATTATATTTTAATCATATTTACCGATATTGTCAAGGATTTTTTTCGAGTTTCGAAGATTTTTCATAAATACATAAAAAACCGCTTACTCTTCTGTTTATTTTGCCTAAAGTCAGGTTTTTTATACCATATTTTCCCCTGCAACGTGAATTCTCTTGCAGCAAAAGTAAAACTATGATAAAATTATTTTGTATTACAACATCTCCGGGAGGAACAAAGAATGAAGAAAAAGGTACTCGTCATACACGGCCCAAATCTGAACATGCTTGGCATCCGCGAGCCGGAAATTTATGGGCGCACTACTTTAGAGCAAATCAACAATGAGATTCAGGAGCTGGGTGATCGGTTGGGGGCTGATATTGAATGCTACCAATCCAACAGCGAGGGGGCACTCATTGATAAAATTCAATCTGCCTACGGCGCAAAGGACGGCATTATCATCAACCCGGGTGCCTACACCCATTACAGTTACGCTATTCATGATGCCATTAAAGCTGTCTGCCTGCCAACTATCGAGGTGCATCTTTCTGACATCCACAGCCGTGAAGAGTTCCGTCGCATCTCTGTGATTGCCCCTTCCTGCTGCGCACAGGTTGCCGGTTTGGGAAAGGACAGCTACCTTGTAGCCCTTGAAAAGTTACTAGATGAATATTTGGCATAAAATACTCGAACTAATCTTTCCGGAGCGTTGCGTATTTTGCGGAATCGTTATAAAGCCAAATAAGAAGGAAGTCGGGATTTGCAAACAATGTTTGAGCAAACTGACATTTTTAGACAACGTTCCCACCTGCAGAATTTGTGGATGTCAGTTAGACGGCGATGAACCCTTTTGCGTAACCTGCCAAACCCATCAACACTACTTTAGTCGAGCGGTTTCTTGCCTGCCCTATCGGGATAATGTCCGCCACGCTGTGCTGCAATATAAATTTGGCGGACGCAGGGACTACTCACGAACCTTTAGCAAGCTTTTATATTATCGGGTGCTCCCTTTCCACAAAAGACTTCCCTTTGACTTTGTGGTGTGCGTGCCAATGACAAAGCAAAGCCTTAATGAGCGGGGATATCATCAAACAGCGCTTTTAGCAACATACGTTGCTGATGGTCTTGGCATCCCCTTTCTTGCGGAGGCTTTTCGCAAAACCAAGGAAACAGCAAAGCAAAGTACCCTTCTTGGCTATGTGGCAAGATTTAAAAATGTTGAAAAAGCATTTGCGCTGTCGGTGCCCGCAAAAACCTTTAAGGGGAAGAATGTTTTATTGATTGATGATGTTTTAACCACCGGCGCCACTGCAGATGCACTTTCAAAATTATTGGTATCAGCAGGTGCCAGCCGCATTATTGTTGCCACCGTTGCAGGCACGCAAAAAGAACAAGCTTCTCCCGTGACAGAAGAAGATGAATTGATGGTTACTTACTAACTCTTATATTATATAAGGAAGAAACTCGGTATAGGGAATGTTAAAAAGCTCCGGAATCAGCAAACTTCACCTCTCGTCGTACCCTCGTACGACTTCGGGTAACCCAAAGTTAAAACTTTGGCTCAGTTTGTTAATTCCGGAGCTTTTTCCCTATCCTCCCCAAAAAATCAGGGCTGTTTAAAAAGTCGGTTTGACTTTTAAACAGCCCTCGCTTTATTTTACAGCTTATTTCACTACAAAGTTCACAAGCTTATCCGGCACGCAAATGGTTTTTACAACCGTTTTTCCCTCTAAGAGAGCTTTGACGGATTCTTCAGCCATAGCCGCTTCGCCTAACGCGTCACGGTCAAGACCTGCAGAAACCATAATTTTGCCTTTTACCTTGCCGTTTAACTGGACAACCACTTCAACGGTAGAGTCAATGGTTTTTGCTTCGTCATATTCCGGCCATTTTGATGCGTTCAGTTCGCCATCAAAACCGGCTTTTTCCCACATTTCTTCTGTAACGTGCGGCGCGGTGGGGTTCAACAGAAGCAGGAAGGTTTTCAGTTCGCCACGGGTTACGCTGCCTTTTTTATAAAAGTCGTTAATCAGCGCCATCAGAGTTGCAATGGCGGTGTTGAACTTCATGCGTTCAATGTCATCTGTTACCTTTTTAATGGTTTTGTGCATTGCATTTTCAAGGTCAGCAGAATAACCTTCTTCATCTGTGAGAAGCTCCTGCAGATTCCATACACGTTCCATAAAGCGGTAGCAACCCTTAACGCCGTTCATAGACCAAGGTGTTGCCTGGTCAAAAGCACCGATGAACATTTCATAAGTACGGAAGGTATCAGCACCGAAATCGTTAACGATATCATCCGGATTTACTACGTTACCGCGGGACTTGGACATTTTTTCATTATTTTCGCCCAAAATCATGCCGTGGGATGTACGCTTCTGATAGGGTTCCGGTGTGTTCACAACGCCGATGTCATACAAGAACTTATGCCAGAAACGTGAATACAGAAGATGGAGTGTGGTATGCTCCATACCGCCGTTATACCAGTCAACCCGCATCCAGTAGTTAATGGCTTCTTCAGATGCGGGAGCATCGTTGTTGCCCGGGTCAATGTAACGCAGGAAGGACCAGGATGAACCTGCCCACTGAGGCATAGTGTCTGTTTCGCGAACAGCGTGGCCGCCACACTTAGGACAAGTGGTGTTCACCCAATCTTCAATCTTAGACAAGGGAGATTCACCGTTGTCTGTAGGTTCATAATTATCAACCTCAGGCAAAGTGAGAGGCAGTTCAGATTCAGGCAGAGCCACCCAGCCACACTTATCACAATGCACCAAAGGAATGGGCTCACCCCAATAACGCTGACGGGAGAATACCCAGTCACGCAGTTTGTAATTCACTTTCTTTTTGCCAATGCCCTTTTCTTCAAGGAAATCACGAATGGCAGAAATTGCTTCTTTCACTTCCATGCCGTCTAAGAAGCCGGAGTTCACCATTTTGCCGCTATCGGTATCAGTGTAAGCAGCTTTCTGCACATCCTCACCGCCGGCAACAACTTCAATAATCGGCAGGTCAAATTTCTTTGCGAAATCCCAGTCGCGGTCATCATGAGCAGGAACTGCCATAATAGCGCCGGTACCATAGCTCATTAACACATAGTCAGAAATGAAAATAGGGATTTCTTTATCATTAACAGGGTTAACCGCATAAAGACCATCTAAGCATACACCGGTTTTTTCCTTAGCAAGCTCAGTACGTTCAAACTCGGATTTCTTTGCCGCATTTTCACGATAAGCCACTGCTTCATCGTAATTTTTAATCATATCCTTAAATTTTTCAACATAAGGATGTTCCGGTGACAGAACCATATAGGTCGCACCAAACAGGGTGTCGGGACGAGTGGTGTAAACGGTCACCTCTTCATCTGTGCCGCTGATTTTGAAGCGAACTTCAGCACCCTCAGAACGGCCAATCCAGTTCTTTTGCTGGGTTTTTACCTTTTCTATGTAGTTAAGGTCATCCAAATCATCAATGAGGCGCTGGGCATATTCGGTAATCTTGAGCATCCACTGACTCTTGTTCCGACGAACAACCTCGCTGCCGCAACGTTCACAAACGCCATTTACAACCTCTTCGTTTGCAAGGCCAACCTTACAGGAAGTACAGAAGTTGATGGGCATCTCCTGCTTATAAGCAAGACCTTTTTCAAATAATTTTAAGAAAATCCATTGTGTCCATTTGTAGTATGCTGCATCAGTAGTGTTAATCTCACGGGTCCAGTCAAAGGAAAAACCAATGCTCTGGAGCTGGCGCTTGAAGTTTGCCACGTTATCTGCAGTAACTTTTTTCGGATGGATTTTGTTAGCAATCGCAAAATTCTCCGTCGGCAGACCGAACGCATCCCAACCGATAGAATACAGTACATTATAACCCTCTAAC
>JAZSJR010000209.1:0-4868 GCA_045534415.1 Clostridia bacterium | reverse complement strand
CGTCCTGAGCCAGGATCAAACTCTCTATAAGTTTGTATCATAAGTCCATATAGGACATATAATCTCCTAGCCAGTCAATACTGACTTACTTGCTTGGATTGTCCATCCAAAATTACTCAAATGAATTATTTAGAGCCTGCTCTGTTTAATTTTCAAGGTTCGGTGTGCTTCCGTTTCGGTTACCCCTCTCAGAAGCGACTTGTTTATTATACGACGTATCGACATCATTTGCAAACGACAAAACGTTTAAAAACAGCTTTTATGTTAATTTATTCTTTATTTTCTCGTTTTTTCTCTTGTTTTCTTATAAAAACCAATATTTTTCTAACTTTTTAAAAATCAATTTGACAAATCCATAAAACAAAGGTAAAATAATATATAGTTGTAAAAAACACCCTATAAGCCAGCCATAGTGCAGAAAGGCGGTATCGCATTGGACGAACGCTTCAGCCGTGCTTCTATATTATTAGGGAACACGGCCATCGAAAAACTTAAACATACAAATATTCTGCTATTTGGCATTGGCGGTGTCGGCGGCTCTTTGGTCGAAGCTTTGGTGCGGTGTGGAGTCGGCTCTATTACATTAGTAGATAACGACACTGTTTCGATTTCTAATATAAACAGGCAGACTATTGCTACGGATGAAACAGTTGGGATGCTGAAAACTGAAGCGATGAAAAAACGCATCCATTCTATTAACCCCGAGTGCAACGTTACCATTCATAATATGTTTTACCTACCTGATACGGAAGATATTGTTACAGAAGATTATGACTACGTTGCCGATGCCATTGATACAGTAACTGCAAAGATTGACATTATAATGAAATGCAAGGCTTTAGGCATTCCTGTTATCAGCTGTATGGGAACCGGGAATAAACTGCATCCCGAATTGTTAGAAATAGAAAATTTGTACAACACATCCGTGTGTCCACTTTGTCGTGTGATGCGCACCGAATTAAAAAAACGAGGTTGTCCTGATGTAACCGTTGTATATTCAAAAGAAACACCTCGAAAGCCTGCCATTTGCACTGATGAAAATTCTGCCAAACGGCAAACGCCTGGCAGCGTTTCATTCGTTCCCCCGGCAGCTGGTCTTTTAATGGCATCAAAGATAATTCAGGACCTAACCGGCGAAAAGTAAAAAAGTTCCATCCTATTATATATGAAGGAGTCCAATATGAATCAGGAAAATTACATTGAACAAAATATAACCCAGGCATTGGAAACAAACTATATGCCCTATGCCATGAGTGTTATTATTTCCCGTGCCATTCCGGAGATTGATGGGTTCAAGCCGGCACACAGAAAGCTTCTTTATACAATGTATAAAATGAATCTGCTGACTGCACCTCGTACAAAATCCTCCAACATTGTGGGGCAAACCATGAAATTAAACCCACACGGTGATATGGCGATTTACGAAACCATGGTGCGACTAACTCGTGGCAACGGCGCCCTGCTCCACCCCTTTGTAGATTCCAAGGGTAATTTCGGTAAGCAGGAATCTCGTGATATGGCGTTTGCCGCTCCCCGATACACAGAAGCGCGCCTCGACCCCATCTGCAATGACATTTTCGGTGATATTGACAAAAACACCGTTGATTTTGTGGATAACTATGATGGCGAGCTCAAAGAACCCACCCTGCTCCCTACAGCATTCCCCAACATTTTGGTTAATCCTAATCAGGGTATTGCCGTTGGTATGGCATCCAACATTTGCTCCTTCAATTTAAACGAGGTTTGCCAAACCACCATTGCATATTTAAAAGACGCTGAGTGCAATCTTGCCGAAACATTAATCGCACCGGACTTTTCTACCGGCGGTCAGCTGATTTATAATGCATCTGAGCTAAATACCATTTACGAAACCGGTCGCGGTAGCTTTAAAGTTCGTTCCAAATATCGCTATGATAAAAAGAACAACTGCATCGAAGTATATGAAATTCCTTACACCACTACAGTTGAAGCAATTATGGATAAAATCATTGAGCTTGTCAAAGCTGGTAAGATTAAGGAAATTTCTGACCTCCGTGACGAAACCGACTTATCCGGTCTTAAATTAACTTTAGACTTAAAGCGTGGCACTGACCCGGATAAACTGATGCTTCGCCTCTTCCGTCAGACCCCCCTTGAAGATTCTTTCAGCTGCAACTTCAACATTTTGATTAATGGCAAGCCTATGGTTCTTGGTATTCGCGAAGTATTAAAGGAGTGGACCGCATTCCGCTTAGGCTGCATCAAGCGCCGCCTGGAATTTGACTTAGATAAAAAATCTCACCGCCTGCATTTACTTTTAGGTTTAGAGAAAATTCTGTTAGATATAGACAAAGCAGTGAAAATCATCCGTGAGACAGAAGCTGAAAGTCAGGTTGTTCCCAACCTGATGAAAGGCTTTTTAATCGACCAAATTCAGGCAGAGTTCATTGCTGAAATTAAATTACGTCATTTAAATAAGGAATATATTTTAAAACGCTTAGAAGATATTGACCAGCTAAAAGGCGAAATTGCTGATATTCAAAAAACTCTGTCCAGCAACCTTGCTATGAAGAAAATTATCATTGCAGAGCTAACCGGTCTGATGAAAAAATACGGCAAAGATCGCCGCACTGAAATCATTCAGGGTGAAGATGCCGCTTTGCCTGAGGTTGAATCTTTTATAGAAGATTATAATGTAAAGGTATTCTTAACCGAGCAAAACTACATCAAGAAAATCACCTTGGTTTCTCTCCGTGCCAGTGCCGAACAAAAGCTCAAAGAAGATGACCGGATGATTTGCGAGTGGGAAGGCTCAAACAAAGATGAGCTTCTGCTGTTCTCCAACAAGCAAAACTGCTATAAATTAAAGGTGTATGACCTGCCGGATGTAAAAGCAAGTGCCTTGGGCGAATATCTGCCAAACGTACTGGGTATGGAAACAGATGAAAAAATTTTATATATGACTCTCACTTCCAAATATGAAGGCTTTATGATGTTTGCCTTTGAAAACGGAAAAATCGCCAAGGTTCCCCTTTCAAGCTATGAAACAAAAACCAACCGCAAAAAATTGGCAAACGCGTATTATGAAAAAGTACCCATCGCAGACATTCGCTTCCTGGCGCAGGACACTGAACTGATAGCAATGAGTGATATTAACAAGGTGCTCATTTTTGACACCGCCAAAATTCCTGTTAAATCCACAAGAAGCACACAGGGTGTTCAGGTACTCACGCCGAAAAAAGGCAGCATTTTAGCAAAAATCTGTACCATTGATGAAGCTACTATTACAGACCTTGATTATTACAGAACCCGTAACATTCCTGCCCGTGGTGCATATCTAAAACCGGATGATGCCCCTGGCGAACAAATGACTCTGTTATAAAAAATAGCCACCCAATATGGGTGGCTGTTTTTTATAACAGTTTATTAATGGAACGAGGGATGTTTCACTTCTATGTTATCAAATTGATTTGCGCCGGATGGCTCTGACAGATTAATATACATTTTCGCCGCTTTTGTCGTTCCAAAATCCCGATTAGACCCTGTTTCTTGAACCTTGTTAAATGCTTCACGGAACATAGCGTTATGGGCTTCTTCACGATTTAAAAGAAAATCAATGGTTTTTCTGACTTTTTTATCTTCAATTTGACGATACAGATATTCATAAACCACCTTTGCTCGCTGTTCAGATGCAATGTTAGAAAGCAAATCAGCACACAAATCCCCTGTAACGCTCACGTAATCAGCCGTCCAGGAATATCCTGAAGCATTAATAAGCCCCGGATTGAGTCCTGTAAGCACATGGCTCTGTATCTCCCCTGCTTTAACTTGACTTGCATCAACATCATGACCGTTTAACATATTAATTGTCTGCGCAACCATTTCCATATGCCCCAGTTCTTCGGCCGCAATATCTAAAAATAAATCCTTAATCTCCGGGTCCTTAATGCGAAAACTCTGCCATATATACTGCATTGCCGCTTTAAGCTCACCGTTTGCACCACCCAGTTGTTCCTGTAACAGCACCGCATACATAGGATTTGCTTTTTCCACTTCAACCGGCTCCATAAAATGTTTCTCATGCTTAAACATAAAATCTCTCCTTTCCTTATCTTCAGTATCTGCCAAACTGATGATTTTTATCCAAAAAAAGTCTGCCGAAAATCAAATTTCCGACAGACTTTTTTCTAGGTTTAAACAGCTTCTACCATTGAAACCTCGCCAACAAATTCAGTACATCCAAGCAAATCTTCCAAAATATCTTTCATTGAAATCGGCGTAACAGTGTTACGCGCCATTAAGAGCAACATTTCTTCTGCCTCTGCTTCAGTTTGAAACAAATCAAAAACTTTTCGATATTCTGCATAAGGCGTTCCGTCTTTACGCTGTGCCCGCTTATAAATTTCAAGCCCGAACCGACTAATGCAAATTCCCTCCACCTGCACTTCTTTTTCCAGAATATAATAATCCAGGAAAAATGCTTTCTCATCTGTTTCTTCTGCTGCAACGTTAACTGTTTTGACTAATTTCCGCATTCCTTGCTGAGTCTCCCTTCTAGATTTAGTTTGTTTCGCTCACACAACATACATTATATAGTATATAGGATGAAAAATCCAGTAAAAAATATCGCAAAAACTGACATAAAAACCTCTATCCTAAAGGGTTTCGTTTTGAAACACGAAAAAGCGACGACTTTTTCTCCATATTCGACAGAAAAACCAAAAAAGTTTTTTCATAAAAATAAATATCCCCCCCGTATAACGGGGGGGGTTCATTTTCGGGCATAGCCCTAATACTACTGGCTACGCACAAGTGCGTTTTTGATTGGCCTGCCAGCCATGCAACTGCTACTTACTACCCATAAATGGGTTATGTAGGGGTTTCTTCTT